>NZ_FR890780.1:14703-41342 GCF_000435935.1 Ruminococcus sp. CAG:57
GCAAAGTCGGGCAGCACTGCAAAGAAGATAATAAAGGAAGCAAAGCCTGATCTTGTTATAGGAACCGGAGGATATGTTTCAGGACCTATAGTTAGAAAAGCCGCTAAAATGGGAATAAAGACGGCTATTCACGAGCAGAACGCTTTTCCGGGCGTAACAAACAAGATACTTGCAAAGTCTGCAGACGTTGTTATGCTCACTGTAAAAGAGGCAGAAAAGTATATGCCCGAAAATGCTAAGACGGTGGTGACAGGTCTGCCTGTAAGGGGAGCTTTCAACACCATGTCAAAGTCGGAGGCTAAAAAACAGCTTGGCTTTGATGAAAATGAAATATGTGTGCTTTCAACAGGCGGAAGTCTGGGTGCGAGAGTGCTTAATGAGAATATCGCAAAGCTTTTGAAATGGTATCAGGACAATGATGTTAAGGTGTGTCATATACATTCCTACGGCACTTATCAGGGCTATAAGGACTATCCTGAAAAGCTGGAGGCTATGGGTATAGATATCAACAACAGCAGACGTATCATAAAGGATTATATCAATATGCCTGTGGCAATGGCTGCGGCTGACCTTGTTATATCAAGGTGCGGAGCGGCTTCGCTGGCGGAGCTTGAAGCAATGGGCAGAGCTTCTGTGCTTATCCCATCGCCTATGGTGGCTGAAAATCACCAGTATTACAACGGCATGGTATTGCAAAACGCAGGAGCAGGCTTTGTTATCGAAGAAAAAGACTTGACGGAAAAGCTTTTCATTGATACTGTAAAGGGGCTTATAGAAGACCCTGAAAAGCTCAGACAGTGCTCGGAAAACGCTGCAAAGCTTCATGTTGCCGATACTGAGGACAGGATATTCAAGGCTTTAGAGCCGCTTATTAAGGGATAAGGAACGTAAAATTTAAGGGGATAAAATAATGGATAAGAATTACAGACAGTATAACAAGAGGGCTTCAATGGACAGCATTGAAGTGCCTGATGTTGACAAGATAAAAAAGCTGTCAGATAAAAAGTTCAAGGGCAGCGGAGTGAACCGCACCGCCGACGAGATTTTTGACGGAGAAAAGTTCAACAAGGCAGGGGAGTTCGACCGTGCCACAAAGACTTACGATGACCCTACCAAGCACAAGGAAGAGGACGACAAAGAGGACGATTTCCTTGAGGACGCTGCGGCTATGCCTGCGCAGGCGGTGAAAGGTCTTAGCAAGGGAGTAAAGGTGGGAGATTCATATGTAAAGCGTAGCAAGATAATAAAGACAGTTGTGGCTGTTATTATCGTGCTTGTGCTTATGGTGTTCTTCTTCCCTCCGCTGTTTTTCAACGACGCAGACAAGAGCGTGGTTAGATATGACGACAACGTGTTCAAAACAATGGGTATGACGGATTTTAAAACATATGCGCTGTCAAATTATTCTGTATACAACGAAGAAGCTTTTGGTTCTGAGTTGAGTTCAAGCTACCGTTTTGCAGATATAGTGTTCAATATCAAAAACCCGTCTCCTTTTGAGATAAAGATACCGCAGTATGAGATCAGCCATGTTTCTTCTGAATATGACAACGCGGTATGCTATGCGACCAGCGTTACAACAAACAGCGACGGCGAGGTCATAGGCGACACTGTTCCTCCGTTTTCCAGCAAGGAGGTCACTGTAAGGATACTTGTGAATATCACTGATATGGACGATAGTACGTTTGACGATTGCGTTACCGGCATGATACTTTCAACTAAGGATATGAAAAAGAAGATAGGCAAGGACTTCTATCTGCCTTGTTTGCCTGCTTTTATGCCTGTTTCAAACGCTACAGAGATATATATCAACAAATAGCTTTAACCTATATGGGCGGTCCTGCATAAGATAAGTCAAAACCTTAAAAGGAGCGACGCTTATGCAACGGCTTATCATTCAGGGAGGAAGCAGGCTGAACGGAGAGATAACCGTTCAGGGAGCAAAAAACGCAGCTCTGCCGCTGCTGGCAGGGTGTGTTCTTATAAACGGAGAGATCAGGCTACATAACTGTCCTGCACTTTCGGACGTATTTGCGGCTTGTCGCATTCTGTCGGTGCTTGGGGCAAGGTGCAGCCGTGAGGACGGCTGTGTTACTGTGGACGCAAGGGGCGCTGTAAAGACCTTTGTGCCAGATGAGCTTATGAGAGAGATGCGTTCGTCTATCGTTTTTCTTGGAGCTGTTCTTGGAAGAACAGGTGAATGCAGGCTGTCATTCCCGGGAGGGTGTGAGCTTGGTCCGAGACCTATAGATATGCACCTGTGCGCACTTAGAAAAATGGGCGTCAGGATAAACGAGGAGTATGGCGTGCTTAGCTGCACCTGCCCGAGAGGGCTTAGAGGGGCTAGGATAGACCTTTCGTTCCCCTCTGTGGGAGCGACTGAGAACATCATGCTTGCGGCTGTTCTGGCAAAGGGCGACACGGTGATATACAATGCGGCAAGAGAGCCTGAGATATGCGATCTTGCGGAGTTTCTGAACTGCTGCGGTGCAAAGATAAGCGGCGCAGGGGGCGGAACGATAACAATAAGCGGTGTGGAAAAGCTACACGGCTGTGAATACTCTGTCATGCCCGACAGGATAGTTGCGGCGACTTTTATGAGCGCGGCAGCGGCAACAGGCGGTGAGATAGGTCTGCTTGGGGCAAGGGCAGGGGATATTCGTGCGGTCATACCTATATTTGAGCAAATGGGCTGTCAGGTATTTCTTTATGAGGACAGGATATTTATAAAAGCGCCTAAACAGCTAAAAGCTGTGCGGACGGTGAGGACTATGCCTTACCCGGGATTCCCTACGGACGCTCAGGCGATAGTCACGGCGGCACTTGCTAAGGCAAAAGGCACCAGTGTGGTGGTGGAAAATATTTTTGAAAACCGCTACCGCCATGTTGACGAGCTTGTGAGAATGGGTGCTGATATAAAGACAGAGGGAAAAGTGGCTGTTATCGAGGGCGTGAAGGAGCTTTACGGAGCAAAAGTCCGTGCACCTGACCTTAGAGGCGGTGCGGCGTTGGCTGTGGCGGCGCTTTCGGCAGAGGGAGAAACATCTCTCACTAATATAAAGCTTATGGACAGGGGCTATGACTGCATTGAAAATGCTTTTACGCTTCTGGGCGGAAACATAAAACGTGTAAATTACTAGCAGTTAGGAAAGAGAAAAATGAACGGAACTTACAAGGAAAACAGAATGAACTCACAGCGGCCTGCGGCACGTCGGCAGACAGTGAATATGCGCAATGTGTATGTTGCCAGCTTTTTTGCGGCTGCGGCGCTGCTGCTGGTGCTGAGTATGTTTTTGTTTTTTAATGTGTCGGAGATAAAAATAGAGGGCGTTACCCTTTACGAGCAGGATCAGATCCTTGGCGTGGGCGGCGTTTCAACGGGACAGAACCTTGTGAGGACGAATACGGATATAGTTGAAAAGCGTTTGAAAGATACTCTTGTGTATCTTGATGATGTCAAGGTCACAAAGAAATTTCCGTCAACACTTGTTATAACCTGCACAGAGGCCGAAAAGGCGGCTGATATCGAGTATAAAAATTCATACTATGTGCTGTCTACTTCGGGAAAGATACTTGAAACGAAAAATCCTGCTCCGACAGGGGATATACCTGTTATAAAGGGCTTTGAGCTTAAAAGCCTTAGTCAGGGCGACAAGCTTGCTTCTGAGGATTCATTTAAGGCGGATATCCTTAAAGAGCTTCTGAATGATCTTCATGATCTGAAATTTAAAAATATAGACTCTATTGACCTGACCACCCGTTCGGATATCAAGCTTATGTATGACGGCAGGCTTGAAATAAAGCTTGGAAGCTCAGTGGATATGGAATACAAGCTTACATATCTTAAGGCGGTAATTGACAAGAGCATTACTGACGATTACGAGGGTACGCTTATTTACAATGGTGCTGACAGCGGCATTTCGGCTATTCCGAAATCGCAGGACGAGTCGTCAAAACCTGACGACACAAGCTCTGCAAAGCCAGATGACAGCAGCAGTGCGGTATCGGCTGATACTAATATTGATGACGGCAACACATGGGACGGTGATAACTCATGGTCAGGGGACGATAGCCAAGGCTACAGCGACGATACCAACGCATGGGACGGCAATGATGATGCTGACAATGCAGGCACAGATCAGTGGACAAACGAGAACGGAAACACCGACTGGGAATATGATAACGGCGGTGATCAGGGCTATACCGACAATGGATATGCTGACAACGGCTATGTGGACGATCAGACGAACACAGATTGGTAGGGGTCAGGATAACTAATTGTATAGTATACACAAATGAAACTGAAAAATCAGTCGTTTTATTGATAATTAATAAAAAGTTTATAATGGTTTCATTTAAGTTCTTTACTTTTTGACAAAAGTATGATAATATATTATTGTATCTATTTATGTGCATATTCGGCACATAGGCTTTTTTGCATTTTATTTTTGATTTGATAAATTGATATGTAAAAATACGGAGAAGTATGAAAATTCGCTTTTAGGAGGAGTTCTATTATGGGTTACGAGTATGTTGAAGAGCCAGTCGTAGGCGCAAAGATCAAGGTAATCGGTGTCGGTGGCGGCGGTGGAAACGCACTTAACTGTATCGCACAGGCCGGTATCGAGGGAAATGTTGAATATATCGCTGTTAATACTGATATTCAGGCACTGCATAAGTCAGCTGCACACACACAGATCCAGATAGGTGAGAAGCTTACTCACGGTCTGGGCGCAGGTGCAAAGCCTGAGATCGGCGAGGCTTCCGCTCAGGAAAGCAAGGACGAGATCGAGAACGCTATCAAGGACGCTGATATGGTATTCATCACAGCAGGTATGGGCGGTGGAACAGGTACTGGTGCTGCACCTGTAGTTGCTGAGATCGCACAGTCACTTGACAAGCTCACTATCGCAGTTGTTACAAAGCCTTTCAAATTTGAGGGCGCTAAGAAAATGGAGAGAGCGGAAAAGGGTATCGAGGCTCTTATCAAGCACGTTGACGCTCTTATCGTTATCCCTAACCAGAACCTTATCACAAACGAGATGCGCCTCACTATGAAGCAGTCTTATGCTATCGCTGATGAAGTTCTTAAGACAGACGTTATCGCTATCGCTGAGATCATTACAAGACATGATGAGATCAACGTTGATTTCGCTGACGTTACTACTATTCTTAAGGGTGCAGGAAGAGCGCATATTGCTATCGGCCACGGCGAGGGCAAGGATAAGGTACAGGATATCATCAATCAGGTCATTTCTTCTGATCTGCTTGAAACTTCTATCAAGGGTGCGAGAAGACTTATCGTAAACGTTACAATGAGCGAGGATCTCCTTATCAGTGATATGGACGAGCTTACTGCTGCTATAGCAGACGCTGCTGACGATAACGTTGAGATCATTTTTGGTAACGGTACAAATCCTGATACCAAGGACGCTATGGACGTTACTGTTATCGCTGCTGACTTTGTTGACAGAGATGACGTTCCTGAGGCTGCTGCACCAAAGGCTGCGACAACATATACTGCAAATTTTACTCAGAAGGCTGACGACGCAAAGGCTGACGCTGAAGCGATGCACAAGGCTGGCGTTAAGGCTGCTGATAATCCAAATTATTACGACGATATCTTCAATATCTTCAAGAACAAGTAATAATGCTTTCAAAGGCGGATCGGCGTTTACGCTGTCCGCCTTGTTTGAACCAAAATCGGAAAACGTTTACATAATTAAAGGGATTTTCGTATTCTCAGAAAATTATCATGATATTGAAAATTTTTCGCAAAAGCACTTGAAATCTTACGGAAAATTTGATATAATTATTCTGTGATAAATATGATTTTAAGACATTTTGTATAAATTTCAGTTGCTATTTTGTATGGAATAATGAAATTTTTGAAAACGGCTTAAATCAGTTGAAAAATAACGTGGTTTATTGTATAATAGAGATAATCACTAATGTGGAGGGATTGAAATGGCTAGTAATGGTTATTTAAGAACGGTTAGAGTCGGCGGATTTGATAAGCAGGACGTTCTTGCTTATGTAGACGACCTTACTTCTAAAATTTATACTCTTGAGGCTCAGGTCAATGACCAGAACGAAACTATCGAACGTCTTGAGAAGCAGGGCGGCGCTCAGAAGCAGGACTTCGAGGGCAAGAAGGAACTTGAGAAAAAGGTAGAAGAGGCTAAAAACAAGATAGCCGAGCTTATGGCTAATACTGATACAATGAAGGTTCGTATCGCTGACTATGAGCAGCAGGTAACTGAAAAGGACGCTGAGCTTGAAAAGCAGAAGCAGGAGATCGAGGATCTTAAAGAGAAGCTCGAAACTGCTGAGGCTAATGCCGGCACAGCCACTCCTGCATTCGATCTTGGAAGCGTGTTCATGGAAGCTCAGAACACAGCTAATAAGGTCGTTCAGGAAGCTAAGAAGGCAGCTAAGCAGATGGAAGATGAAGCTAAGCAACTTCAGGATCAGGTTCTTGCTGACGCAAACGCACAGGCACAGAAGCTTGTTACAAATGCTCAGACAGAGGCTGATACTACACTTCAGACTGCTAAGTCAAGTGCTGCTGCAATGACGGCTGCCGCTAAGCAGGAAGCTGAAGCTGTTACAAGTGCAGCAAACAAGCAGGCTGCCGAGGTAACTTCTAAGGCTAACGCTGAAGCTGAGGCTGTTACATCTAAGGCTAACGCAGAAGCCGCTGACGTAACATCAAAGGCAAATGCTGAGGCTGCAAAGGTAGTAAGTGACGCTAAGAACGAAGCTAAGAATATCAGAGCACAGTCTGCTGATCTGAGAGAGTCTGTTAAGACACAATTCACAAGTCTGAGCGAAACTGTTCAGCAGCTCGTTACATCACTTAACGATCTGTATGGCAATAGTATCGGTGCTGTAAACACTGCAAGAGATCTTATTGACGATGGTCTTTCTCTTGTAAGCGATGATGACGCTGAATAATAGTTTGTCATGTCGGAAATAAGAAAGGTGCGTTCCGAGGAGCTTAAAGCGGTGAGCGGAGAGCTTAAATGCGGTGACAAGATATTGCTTTCGGGCGTTGTGTACACTGCAAGGGACGCTGCACATAAAAGATTCAATGCTTTGCTTGACGAGGGAAAGGAGCTTCCTATCCCTTTGAAAGACGCTGTTATCTACTATGCCGGACCTACTCCTGCGCCTGAGGGAAAGCCTATCGGTTCATGCGGACCGACCACTTCTGGAAGAATGGACAGGTTTGCTCCGAGGCTGCTTGATCTTGGATTGGGCGGAATGATTGGCAAGGGCGAGAGATCACAAGAGGTAAGGGACGCCGTGATAAGAAATGGTGCGGTCTATCTCTGTGCTATAGGCGGTGCGGGCGCACTTGCCTGCAACTGCATAAAGTCTTGTGAGGTAGTGGCTTTTGAGGAGCTGGGCTGTGAATCTGTGAAAAAACTTTACGTTGAGGATTTTCCTCTTGTTGTGGCTGACGATTGCCACGGAGGGGATATTTTCAGCGATGGCAGAGCAAAATACTGCCGTGTATAACATCAAAGTTGCGTAAATTGCGGTCAGCCGTGTATTTCGACACGGCTGACTTTTTGTTTGTTGAAAATCACAAGAATACATTCTTAAAACTGTGGTATGTTACAAATATTTTGACAGGGACGGCGGATTTCGTCAATTCTCTTGACTTTTATGGTCTAAAATGGTATTATAACATTACGCAGTGGCGTCAGAATGGGGCTTTGCGGTAATTTCTACGATTAGGTGGGCGGTATTTTTTGAGAGGCGATCGGCAGGATCAGCAGAAAAAGCTTTCAGATGAGCAGCTTGTGCTAAATGCACAGAGTGACAAAACGGCTATCGGTGAGCTTATTGCGAGATATATCTGTACGGTGGAGTTTCTGGCAAAAAAATATGGCGCCGAGGTTCACGAGGATCTTGTCCAAGAGGGGTTTATGGGGCTTCTGGGTGCGGTTAGGACCTATCGTGAAGACAAAAATGCGAAGTTTTCAACTTACGCTACAAAATGTATAAAAAATAAGATCATTTCGTCTGTTCATAGAAATGCACTTCTTTCAGGCGGCGAGGAAGCTGACCTTGAGGCTATTCTTGGCGGTGGTGGCACTGTACCTGAGGAGGTCGTAGTGGAGCGTGAGGAGCTGAATGAGCTTTATGATAAGATCACTTCTGCACTTTCGGAGCAGGAATGGCAGGTATTTCAATCGTTTTTGAGAGGAATGTCATACAGTCAGATAGCATTAGGCTTGGGCACGTCGGAAAAGGCGGTAGACAATGCAATGCAGAGAGTCAGACGGAAATTGAGATCACTGTTGAGATAGGAATATGGCCGTATAGCTTAATAGCAGAGCGTTGTTTATTCAAAGGTGTCGGTGCAAATCCGACTAGGCACAATTTTATGTAATGAGGTAAGAACCATGTACGAAGACAAGACATTAGTATGTAAGGAGTGCGGAAACGAGTTCGTTTTCACAGCAGGCGAGCAGGAGTTCTATGCTGAGAAAGGTTTCGTAAATGAGCCACAGAGATGTAAAGCTTGCAGAGATGCAAGAAAGGCTGCTACAAAGTCTGAAAGACAGACTTACACAGCAACTTGTGCTTCTTGCGGCGGCGAGGCTGTTATTCCTTTCAAGCCAAGAGAGGACAGACCTGTTTACTGCAGCGAGTGTTTCGCTAAGATGAAGGAGCAGGGCTAATTTTTCTGCATAATTGAGCTGCCTTTGGGCGGCTCTTTTTTTTGTTTGTGGTTATTTGATCTGGCGGAAAGCGGAGGGGGTCATGCCCTCGTATCTTTTGAAAAGCTTGCAGAAATAGCTTTCTGAGCAAAAGCCTGTTTCCTCGGCTACCTGCTCGATGCTTTTTTCTGTACCGGTGAGCAGGGCTTTGGCTTCTTGGATACGACGTTTTGCGATGTATTCCATTGGACGCATACTGAGTTTTTTGCGAAAAAGCAGACAAAGGTGCTGTTTAGTTACTCCTGACACACTGCAAAGCTCGTCCATTGTGATAGGGGAAAAATAGTTGTAGTTTATGTAGTCCAGTGCTTTCATAAGGGCGGAGGATACTGACGTGGCAGGGTCTTTGTATGCGATAAGGCGGTAAAACTCCATAAGAAAATCATACAAATAGCCAGAGGCTTTGTAATTGCCGAAAATACTGTCGGTTCGCAGAGCATTGTGCATTTTGCGGAAAATATGCTCGAGCATTTTTGTGTCGCTGAGGTGAAAGGTTTTAAGCTCGGTAAGGCCGAACTGGGTAAGGATATCATTGGCGGCATATCCGCATGGGACTATCCAGTGGATATCCCATATATCCTCTTCTGGATAGTATTCGTGGGGCGTTTCAGCGGGTATGAATATGGCGGTATCATGTGGTATGGGAATGGCTTTATTCTCAAAGATAAGCGTGCCGCTGCCTTTGGTGCAGTAGAGGATCTGGTCATAGTGATAGCCCTCGGGTCTTATAATGTGATCCTGACAGTGATGATGACCCATATTTTGCAGATATAGTGGCAGGGACTTTTCGTTTCCCAGGATAGGATAATCGGCAAAGAACAAAAATATCAACTCCATATTCATATTGTTATAAATTAATAATATCATTCATTGACTTGCCTGTCAATAGCTGATAAAATAATTACAGTAATTTATAAACTTGTAAAGGAGAACATTTATGGATATTTTAAAGCTTGCGGCGGAGAATTCGCCAAGATCGAAAATGATATATCATGAGGATACTCAGGCACTGCACATTGGCACGCTTGACAAGCACTGCTATTTTGTGCCGTTTGCAAAGGGGCAGGATCCTTTTGAGGACCGTAAAAATTCTCAGCGAATGGAGCTTTTAAACGGCAACTGGGGTTTTCGCTATTATGACAGCATAATAGACCTAGAGGACGATTTTATTCACGAAAAGTTTGAAAACACTATCCCGGTGCCGTCAAACTGGCAGCTTTACGGCTATGACAAGCCGCAGTATACGAACGTGTGCTATCCAATACCATTTGACCCGCCTTTTGTGCCTGACGATATACCTGTGGGAGTTTATCAGCGTGAATATGATTATTCCCCTGACGGCATGGACAGGGTGCTTGTGTTCGAGGGTGTGGATAGCTGTGTTTATTTGTATGTGAACGACAGCTTTGTGGGATATTCACAGGTTTCTCACGCTACGGCTGAGTTTAATATTACACCATATCTTGCTGAGGGCAGGAATATCATTACTGCCGCTGTGCTGAAATGGTGCGACGGAACTTATCTTGAAGATCAGGACAAGATAAGGCTTTCGGGAATTTTCAGAGATGTTTATGTGCTGTCAAGACCAAAAATGCGTCTTGAAAATTATATCGTGAAAACTGTTCTCGGTGAAAATGGCTCTGCAAGGCTGGAGTTTACGGTATTCGGCTGTGATGTTTCGGCAAAGCTTTGCGATGATGACGGTGTTACAATGGCTCAGTTTTCGGCTTATGACGGTGAGAGCGTTGAGATAAAGTTAGAGAACGTCAAGCTTTGGAGTGCTGAAACACCTTATCTTTACAGGCTTACTATCAATGCAGGCGACGAGGTTATCGGCGAGGAGGTTGGCTTCAGAGATGTAAAGGTGGATAAGGGCGTTGTTAAGATAAACGGCAGGGCGGTGAAGTTCAAGGGTGTAAATCGTCATGACAGCTATCCTGACACGGGATATTATGCTTCTTATGAGCAGATGAGAGCTGACCTTGTGCTTATGAAGAAGCACAACATAAACGCTGTGAGAACGTCACATTATCCTAACTCCCCTGTGTTTTATCAGCTTTGCGACAGGCTGGGGCTTTATGTTATTGATGAAGCGGATCTGGAGTCACATGGCTGTGTGGAGGTCTATTATGACTACAAGTGGGACTATTCAGATTACAACGGCATTGCGATGCTTGCTTGCGACGAGAGGTTTGGCAATGCCATAAAAGATCGTGCGGAATGTCTTGTAAAGCGTGACATCAACCGCCCTTGCGTGGTGTTCTGGTCATTGGGCAACGAGAGCGGATATGGCAAAAATATGCTTGATGAAGCTGAGCTTATAAAGAGGCTTGATGATACAAGGCTTGTGCATTATGAAAGCACACACTGCCTTGACGGAACTTCCGACAGCGTGCTTGACGTAGTTTCGGGTATGTACTGGGATCTAAACGGGCTGAAAGGCTATCTTGAAAAGCCTGAGGAAAACAGACCTCTTGTGCAGTGTGAATACTGCCACGCCATGGGAAATGGTCCGGGAGATCTGGAGGATTATCACAATGTGTTCTATTCCAATGAGCGTTTCTGCGGTGGCTTTGTGTGGGAGTGGTGCGACCATTCTGTGCCGCTTGGTAAAACGGCTGAGGGTAAGATAAAATACGGCTACGGCGGAGATTTTGGGGAAAGACACAATGACAGCAATTTCTGCATGGACGGTCTTGTTTATCCTGACAGAACGCCCCACACCGGGCTTTTAGAGGTAAAGCAGGTATACAGACCTGTGCGAGTAACAAAAGGGGAAAGCGAGGGAAGCTTTGTTTTTTCAAGCACGCTGGAGTTTGTGAACGCTGGGGATATTCTCGATTGCCGCTATGAGATAACGGACAAAAACGGTATTATACATATCGGCAGGGTGGATTTTGACATCGAGCCTATGGGAAGCACTGTGGTGAATGTTCCCAATGATACAGCGGAGTATGAAAATGAAACATTCATAAGGTTTATTTTCACTGCAAAGGAGGACACTGACTATTGTGAAAATGGCTATGAGGTGTGCTTTGATCAGCTTAGGATAGCAGAGGGCAAGGCTTGTAAGGTCGCTGAGGTGAAAGGAAATGTTGAGGCTGTGGAAACGCCTCTTGATATCACTGTGACAGTGGGAGATGTTGTTTACCGCTTTGACAAGCGTAAGTCGGCGTTTGTATCTGTGAAATTCGGCGGCAGAGAGCTTCTTGACAGACCATTGCAGTATAACTTCTTCCGTGCGCCTACGGATAATGATGTCATGAAGTACAATTGGTACAAGGTGCATCTTAATGACTTTGATGTGAAAAGCTACGGCTGTGAGCTTTCAGCAAGCGAGAACAGAGCGGAGATAAGCGTCACACAGTCTTTTGGCTGGTCCATACAACAGCCGTTTTGCAGGCTGAAAGCTGTTTATGTTATTGACGGCAGTGGGCTTGACATAAAATGCGAAGCGGAGTTTTCAAATAAGATAGATATGCTTCCAAGGTTCGGTATAAGGCTTTTCATGCCAAAAGATTTTTCAAGGGCGGAATATTTCGGATATGGTCCTACAGAAAGCTACATTGACAAGCGTCAGGCTTGCTATATGGGCAGATTTGCGGCTGATATCGGGGATATGCACGAGGATTATATAAGACCGCAGGAAAATTCATCGCACTATGGGTGCAGATATCTCACTGTGAGCAGTAAGGACACAAGTGTGATGTTCACTGCGGGAGAGGAGTTTTCATTCAACGCTTCTCAGTTTTCGCAGGAGGAGCTTGCGGCAAAGGCACATAACTATGAGCTTGAAAGGTGCGAGAGCAATGTTATCTGCGTTGACTATGCAATGGCAGGGGTAGGTTCTAACTCCTGCGGACCAAGGCTTGCGGAGAAATATCAGCTTGAAAAGCCTTTGATAAATGCACATTTTCATATTCAGATAAGTAAAATATAAAGGAGTTTTTATGGATATCTGTGAAACACACTCAGACAGAAAGCTTTTTTGCAACGATTGGGAATTTTACAAGGCGGCTTTCGGCTCTGACTACTCAGAGGACTTTGCTTTCAAGCCTGTGGACATTCCTCATGATTGGCTTATTTATAATACAAATGACCTATATGAAACTTCTACAGGCTGGTACAGAAAGGCTTTTTCTTACCAAAAGAAAGAGGGCATACGCACTTTTATCCGCTTTGACGGAGTTTACATGGACAGCAAGGTGTATGTGAACGGTGCTTTGGCAGGGGAGTGGAAATACGGCTACTCGGCATTTATGTTCGATATCACCGACCTTGTTAAGGACGGAGAGAACATTATTACTGTCCGTGTGGATCACCACTCGCCAAACTCCAGGTGGTATTCAGGAGCAGGCATTTTCAGAAAGGTTTGGCTTTGCGAAAGCCCTGAGATACGCTTCGGCAATGACGGCATTTATATCATCACGTCAAAGCAGGAGGACGGCTGGCTTGTAACTGTCAATGCTGAAATGCTTCGTCCGGTGGGTACTCCTCTTGTGGGTATACGCATTAAAAACACTATCCTCGACAAGGACGGCAAAGAGGTGGCAAGCTATGAGTCTGACGCTTGTGGGGCGGATATTTCCTGCATACCTGAGGCTGTGCGTGTGAAAGGCGTGAGCTATTCTCTCACCGCTCAGACCATGACAGTGAAAGACCCTGAGCTTTGGGATATCACCTCGCCTGTGCTTTACACCATGGTGTCGGAAATTCTTGTGGACGGCGGCTGTGTACAGCGTGTAGATCAGAAATTCGGCTTCAGGACTATCAAATTCAAGTGCGACAGCGGTTTTTATCTCAATGGCAGACACGTTAAGCTCCACGGCTCATGTGAACACCATGACAACGGCTGTCTTGGGGCAGTTTCCAATCCTGCGGCTATAAGGAGAAGATTTAAAAAGCTACGCAAAATGGGCATAAACGCTATCAGGACCTCTCACAATATGCCTGCGGAGGAGTTTATGGACATCGCTGACGAAACAGGTATGCTCATTCTCTCTGAGGGCTTTGATATGTGGGAGAGGTCAAAGACCGACTATGACTATGCCAGATTTTTTGATGAGTGGGTAGAAAAGGACGTTGCTTCATGGGTGCGCCGTGACAGAAACTGCCCTTCTATCATAGGCTGGAGTGTGGGAAATGAGATTTTTGACACACACGCTGACGAGAGAGGTCAGGAGGTAACGGCTTGGCTCAAAAGGCTCGTCAGGCTCCATGACCCTGAGGGCAACGGCTATGTCACATTCGGCTCTAACTATATGCAGTGGGAGAACGGTCAGAAATGCGCTGATATTCTCAAGCTTGCAGGCTATAACTACGGTGAAAGACTTTATGAGGAACACCACGCCGCTCACCCTGACTGGATGATATACGGAAGCGAAACGGCTTCTGTTGTTCAGAGCCGTGGAATTTATCATTTCCCACTGTCTGAAACCTTGCTAACTGATGATGACGAGCAGTGTTCATCTTTGGGCAATAGCTGCACAGGCTGGGGCGCAAAGAACACTGAGGCTTGCATTATCCCTGACCGTGACGCAGAATATTGTGCAGGTCAGTTCATTTGGACAGGCTTTGACTACATAGGCGAGCCTACTCCATACAGCACGAAAAATTCCTACTTTGGTCAGTTCGACACAGCAGGCTTTGCAAAAGACAGCGCATATGTTTTCCGTGCAGAGTGGACAGACTATAAGGACGACCCGTTCGTGCATATTTTCCCATACTGGGATTTCAGCGACGGACTTCCTTGTGACGTGAGAGTTTGCTCAAATGCTCCGAGAGTTGAGCTTTTCAAGGACGGCGTTTCAATGGGTGCATATGATATCGACCACAAGCATGGCAAGGAGCTGACAGCGAACTATATCATACCATATGAAAAGGGTGAGCTTAAAGCCGTTGCATATGACGAGAATGAAAATATCATTGCAGAGGATATACAGCGTTCATTCGGGGACGCTGTTAAAATAGAAGCTGTCCCTGACAAGACAGAGATACTTGCAGACGGCTCTGACCTTGTTTATATTGAGATATCTGCATTTGATAAGGACGGCACTTTCTGCGCAAACGCCAACAACCGTGTGAACGTGAGCGTTGAGGGTGCGGCAAGGCTTATGGGTCTTGACAACGGCGACAGCACAGACTATGACCAGTATAAAGGCACATCACGCAGACTTTTCTCAGGAAAAATGCTTGCTGTTATTGGTGTGGCTGATAAGACGGGGGAGATAAAGGTAACGCTCACATCAAAGGGTCTGCCTGACTGTGTTGTTACCCTTGATGCTGTTAAGGCAGAATATGACAGCGGCACATCATCGCTTGAAAACGTGGGCTTTGCTCCTACTGAGTGTGGAAGAACAGACGAGATACCTGTGAGAAAGATAGAGCTTTATACTGATACTTTTACTCTTGGCAAGGATAACCCTGAGATAACAGTGAAATATAAGGCGCTCCCTGCCAATTCGGATTATGCCGAGGATATAGAGTTCAGGGTAACAAATGAAAAGGGCATAAAATCTAATCTTGCAGAGTGCGAGGTAACAGCAGACAGCATTAAGGTGAAAGCAAAGGGCGACGGAAGCTTCTGGCTTCGTGCAATGTGCAAAAACGGCACAGAGCGTTATCACATCATTTCTATGCTCAAATTCACTGCTGAGGGTCTTGGAAACGCACTTACCGACCCTTATCAGTTCGTTATCGGCGGACTATTCACAAGGGCGAGCGACAACGTTTCAAGCGGCATGAAGAAGGGTGTAGGCTTTGCAATGGGCAAGGTAACATCATGGGCGGCATATGATAATCTTGACTTCGGCAGTGCAGGCTCTGACACTGTTACGGTGCAGATATGGGCGAACACCCTTGACCCTGTTAAAATAAGCTTCTATGACGGAATACCTGACGAGGGCGGCAAGCTTCTTGGCACGTTTTGTTATCACAAAGAGCCTGAGTGGATGATCTTCAAGCCTGAAACTTTCAAGCTTTCAAGAAAGCTCAAGGGTATTGAGACCCTTTGTATCCTTACTGAGGACGGTTTCCAAGTGGGCGGTTTTAACTTTGAAAAGGAGAGCCGTGAATTTGCGGTGAATAATGCGGCTGATGCTGACAACATTTATGGTGACAAGTTCACAAAGGGCGAAAAGTGTGTGACCGAGATAGGCAACAACGTTATGCTTGATTTCGGCGAGTTCGATTTCTCTGAAAAACAGCCGAGCAGGCTCGTTATAAGCGGAAAGTCACCGCTTGCCCTCAACAGCATACATCTTATCCTGAACGGCAGTGATGGCGAAAACCGAATACTCTGCGAGTTCAGGACAGATGACAGCGAAAATTATGCTCAGAAGAGCTTTGATATCTCAGGTATCAGCGGCAAACAGAAGGTCTCATTTGCGTTCCTGCCGGGAAGCAACTTTGACTTTGAATATTTCAGATTTGAGTAATAAAAACGCTCCGTACAGATTTTGTACGGAGCGTTTGCTAGTTCTGAAAGTTTATTATCTCGTTGGTTATCATAGGGTAGGCAATAAGCTTGGCGGAGTCAAGGTCTTCTTTGTGCATATCAACAGCGGATATCTGATGTCCGTTGTAGGTGGTGTAATAGTAAATGCCCTTGTCAGTATTGCAGCAGCTTGTATAAATGGTTATCTCATACTTGCTCTCTGCCACCTGGCAGCAGCCCCTTTGCTGGTCAACTGAGTTTAAGATGTGGAAGAACTGGCTCACACTGCTTTGCTCGTCAGGGGCGGAGCGTGAGTTCATTTTCACAAATGCTACTCTTATAAATCTTGACTGCGAGGACAGGTCACCCGGAAGTCCCATTGCACCCATGCCACGGCTGTAGGAAGTAAGGTCAAGCTTGTCTGAAAAAGTGTTTTCAGGCTGTTTTGGAGAAAGTCTACGGAAATCGTTGAGCCTGAACATCTGCATATCAAAGGTTGGATTGTTCGTCAGCACTCCCACGGGATCGTTATAGACCTTTATGCCTTCTTTTACAGATTCCACTACGATACAATCGTTCTTGTCTGCTATTATCCAATGGAGCTGACCTGACGGCATTTGCGGGCTGAACTGAGTTTTGGTTATGTTTATCTTTTCTATAAGCGTCCTTGCTTCTGTCACGTTTGCACACTGACAGAGTATCCATGGGATAAACTCAAACTGTGCAACGTTGTCCCTGCCGTCGATATCATCACGGTAAAAGGCATTGCCAACAAAGTTAAGACCTGCCATGGCAAGACCTTTTTCATTGGCGGCGTCATAGAAAAGAGGATAATCCTGAGCAACATGAGCTGTGCCTATTACCGCATAATGGGTGGCTATCCTGCCCATATTAACAAAGTTAAGGGGAAAGTTTCTTGGCATTATGACTATTTCCTCACCGTAGGAGCTTTCATAGTCAAGGGTTCTTCCAAAGTAAAAATCGTTCGTTTTATAAGTTGCCGCAGTACACATTTTGTTACCTCCGTTATCAATTATATTATTTTTGTAGGGGCGAACAGCTCGCTCGCCGGCTGACAAAGTTATCCGCAGGACTCGTTATATTTAATATAACACTTTTTGCAGTTAAAATCAATGGCGTTGACTTATGTTAAAAAAATTGTTATAATAGTGGTAACATCGCATAATGATAGTGTTTTGTTGTCCTAAGATGATAAATGAAAGGAGCGAAACGAAGTTGACGTGGAACAATGTAAAGAAAATAGCAGGCAGAGTGGTGGCGGTGATAGTTCCTGTGGCGATGCAGTTTTTGTGGTATCTTCTCATACTTAAATGGCTCAGCAAGGCGGCAGGGCTTCTCAGCATCGTGCTTACTGTGCTGTCATTTCTGTTTGTGCTTTATATCAACACAAAGCGTGAGGAGAGCAGCTACAAGACCCTTTGGCTTATTGTGATACTTACTTTTCCTGTGCTTGGTGCAGTTATGTATATAATTTTTGGCAATAACAATACTGCGAAAAAGCTTGAAAAGAATATCACAAAGGCAAGGCTTCACATGGACTATGAGCTTTCTGACGGAGAAAAGTGCATAGGGGAGCTTGAACGTGAGGACAAAAGGCTTGCTCAATCGGTGAAAAGGATAAGCGACGCAACGGGATTCCCTATGGTGAAGCTTGACAGCGCAGAGTATTTTTCCGTGGGCGAGGAAATGTTCGCTGATATGTGCAAGGAGCTTGAAAAGGCTGAGAAATATATTTTTGCAGAGTATTTTATTCTGCAAAACGGCAAATTTCTCAACACTGTGGTTGATATTATGGCGAGAAAGGCAGCTCAGGGCGTTGACGTCAGGATAATGTATGACGACCTTGGAAGTATCGCAACTTATTCTCTTGCAGACGCTTTGAAGCTTGGGGAGAAAGGTATAAAATGTGTGCCTTTCAATCCGTTCCTTTTTATAAAATCACAGCTCAACAACCGTGACCACAGAAAAATAATGGTGGTGGACGGCAGAGTTGCATACAGCGGCGGAATAAATCTTTCAGACGAGTATATAAACATAGGCTCGAAATATGGTCACTGGAAAGATATCGGCTTTAAGATAACAGGCGAGGGCGTAAAAAGCTACACCTATATGTTTATGGAGTTCTGGAACGCTTTTTCAAATGACATGATACCTCATGACCTTGTGGGGGAGAGCTTTGAAAAAGAGGGCAAGGGTGGCGACGGCTATGTTTTGCCTTATTATGATTCCCCTATGGTGGACGAAAATGTGAGCAACACGTTTTTTTCTGAGATGCTCTATGCCGCAAGCGATTATGTGTGGTTCTACACGCCGTATCTGATGCTTGGGGACAGCCTTTTTGACGCTTTTATAAGGGCGGCTAAACGTGGGGTTGACGTGCGCATCATAATGCCAGGTATCGCTGACAAAAAGGTGGTTTTCAGGCTTTCGAGAAGCTATTATCGTCAGCTTATCGAGGCAGGAGTGAAGATATATGAATACACCCCTGGGTTTGTTCACGCAAAGGGCTGTATATGCGATGACAAGCTTGCGGTTCTTGGTTCGGTAAATCTTGACTATAGAAGTCTGTTTTTGCATTTTGAGTGCAGTTCTATATTCTATGATTCGTCTATAATAAAGACTTTTAAGGCGGACATTCTGGATACTCAGAGCAAGTGCAAACAGCGTACACTGGAGGACACGAAGCGTGGTTTCTTTGGACGGCTCATTGACGGCGTGCTAAGGATATTTGCACCATTGCTTTAACAGCTTTTTAATATTAAAATAAGATTTTGGGTGTTGATAGATCTTTGCTAAAATGGTATAATGTCGAAGGACTAATATAATACGGAGGTGAATAAAGTGGCAAACTGCGACAGTTGCGGGTCTAACGGGCAATTATGTATATATGTGAACACAGCCGACGGGCTTCGCTTTGCGTTGCCGTTTTATTCGTTGTGATCTGATATATCTGCCCGTGTGTGACCTGTCATGCACGGGCATTTTTATGCCTGTTTGTCCCTCACGTCATAAAAAAATGAAACGGAGGACAAGCAAATGAAGAAAAATGAACTGAACAAAAATGTAATTTTAAACGAGGACGCAGTAAAGAACATTCACTGCGACGAGATAACCGCTGTCATCAACAGCAATGATTCCCCGAAAGCCATGATGAACAAGCTTGACGATTATCATGGCAGTGATATCGCAGAGGTAATAAGTACGTTTTCTGTTCTCAACAGAAGAAAATTCTATCGTGTGTGCAGTCTTGAAATGCTGGCAGAGATATTTGAATATCTTGACGAAAAGCAGGCAGGGGAGTATCTCAGGGAAATGGATATCCACAAGGCTTCGGAGCTTATATCGGAGCTTGACACTGATACAGCGGTGAATATTCTGTCTGAAACAGATAAGGACAGGAGAAGCCTTATTATAGACGCTGTTGCACCTGATGTACGCAGTGAACTCAAGCTTATCGCTTCATTTGATGAGGAAGAGATAGGAAGCAGAATGACTACGAACTGTATTATCATTGACGAAGACATGACTGTAAAGCAGGCAATGAACGCTCTTGTTAGTCAGGCGAGAAAAAATGACAACATCTCAACGCTGTTCGTGGTGGACGAAAATAAGGTTTTCAGCGGAGCTATAGATCTGAAGGATCTTATCACGGCTGACAGCGAGGTGGAACTTGAGAGCATAACGGCAACTTCTTTCCCATATGTTTACGCCAACGAGCAGACTGCCGATTGTATCGAAAAACTGAAGGATTATTCAGAGTATATTATACCGGTGCTTGACGATTCAAACAGACTGCTGGGAGTTATCACGGCGCAAAATATCATCGAGGCGTCAGATGATGAAATGGGCGAGGATTATGCAAAGCTTGGTGGTCTTTCTGCAGAGGAGGATCTTAACGAGCCTGTGTTGCAGAGTGTGAAAAAGAGATTGCCGTGGCTCCTTGTGCTGTTGGGACTTGGCATGGTGGTGTCAACAGTGGTGGGAGCGTTTGAGAAAGTTGTTGCACAGCTCACTCTTATTGTGGCGTTTCAATCGCTGATACTTGACATGGCAGGAAATGTTGGTACACAATCCCTTGCAGTGACTATCCGTGTGCTTACAGACGGAGGCCTTACTGCAAAGCAGAAGCTTCACCTTGTGTCAAAAGAAATGCGAGTTGGACTTCTAAACGGCACTCTTATAGGCATGCTGTCGTTAATAGCAGTGGGGCTGTATATTTTCTTCTTCAAGGGCAAGGGGCTGGTATACTCCTTTGCAATGTCGGGCTGTATAGGCATTTCACTTATACTTGCCATAATAGTATCCAGTGCAGTGGGCACGCTCACACCGCTTTTCTTTAAGAAAATAAAGATAGACCCTGCCGTTGCGTCAGGCCCTATGATAACCACGCTGAACGATCTGGTGGCAGTTGTGGCTTACTATGGAACTAGCTGGATATTCCTGCTGAATGTTTTGAAGCTGGGGTAGAAAAAAATAGAATAAGATAAAAAAGCCGATCGCATCCATTTTGGTGCGGTTGGCTTTTTCAGGTTTGGCTATTAGATTCAAGGTAATGCCTATCTTATTGAATAATTCTGCATTTGGAGTTTTCTTCAATTTCTGAAAAGACCTTTTTTTGATCGATTATTGAATCATAGTATGACTTCCTTATTTCTTTGACCAAAACTAATTTGTTATTCTCAATTTTTTTGAATTGATAAATGCCATAGATCTTATGGTTGAAAAAGTAAATGAAAGATACCAGTTTTTCATCTGACAAAAGTTCACCATTTTGTGATTTTACGAAAGACATGATCATATTATAACCACGCAATTTGCTCTTTTTGTTTAAGATACGAGTAATGTTTTTTACATTGTTTAGATGTGCTGAAACAACTGTTGTTATAAAGAAACATACATTTACAAAAAGGGCAAAAGCATTGCCGAATTTCTGATTATACTCAACGGTTGTAGCGGCGACAAATTCTAGAATAACAAGTATTTTTACTAAAGATGATGATAAGAAAACTTTATCGTCATCAAGCAAGAGTGAACCATACGTTACAAAGAAAATAGCGGATATTAATATGTTTGCTAATACCAAACAGCCTAAAGGGTTGTTATTTATATTCAATACTAATCCTATAGCAATCGTAATTACAATCACTGTAAATAATGTATAAAGTGTAGGAACAACAATATTCTCATATATTCTTAAATTTCGTATCTTTCCAAGTATAATTTTGTATGCAAATTCAGATTCATTAAATGGAGTTGGATTTTTGTCATTTAATTCAAATATTCTACCAGTTATGTATTTCTTTATTTCAACCTCATTTTTATCATTAATTAACTGATCTAACTGATAATATTCCTCAGTCGTTTTAGTGTATTTTAATAAATCATAAAATTCATTAAAATCAGTATCATCTTTGTTGATCTGCTTTAAAGCCGATTCAAATGTAGCTCTTGCTTCACGAAATTGTTGGTCTTTTTGGTCACGATACTTGTTTGCACTTTTGTGATACATATTAAATATCCAGCTTAGTATAGCTATGACCGCTGTTATGATTATAGTGTTTACTCCGTCTTTCTGTATACGTTCAACGATTACTTCTGAATTTATGTTTACCATAAAAACCTCCTATTTATTTTAGTCTTACACTATAAATAATAGCGAAAGTAGTCGTTTCGTGCATCATATTGTTGATTTATATTTGAATTTTTGTAGCTTTAACTAAATTGAATGGCTCAATCATGTTAGTTTTATACAAGTATAAATCGCAAAATGTATTATAATTTCGGGTTATAAGTTTATTTGTTGGTATCTTGAAAAGTATGTCAATATGTGTTATGCTTAGTAACATAAGTAACTCAGGGGGGAATCAAATGTTAGCTGTATGTATGACCTTGATAGACAACGATAAGGATCAGACGTCTTTTGAAGATTTTTATTACAGAAATCGTCAGATAGCCTATGCTTTTGCATACAAGATCTTGAATAATTCTGCGCTGGCAGAAGAGGCTTGTGCAAATGCTTTTTTCAGCATCGCAAAATGTTTTAAAAAAATTCACAATTATTCTTTGCACGATATGGACGCATATCTTATTAGAACTATTAGAAACGCCTGTTATGCGATCTACAATAAGGAAAATCAAAATCCAACATCGTCTATATTTGATCTTAAGGTGGAAGATGAGCCGAGTGAGGATTTTTATGATGATATTGACTTAGATCTGCTTATAGATGCGGTAAGAAAGCTGGATGATAAACTAAAGTCTGTGATAGCATATAAGGTCTATTATGATCTGACTGCTGATGAGATCGCACAGATCATGGGCATTTCTAAGAGAACGGTATTTAATTATCTGAACAAAGCCAAAAGACAAATTTTAGATTTGATCGGTGGTGATCGTTTTGAATGATAAGTTAAGACGGGCAATAAAAACAGGCATAATTGATGAAGACTATAAGGATTATTTGGCTGTTGAGAAAATTCCACATGATTTTTCGGAAAAATATGAGCAGAGAATTGGCGAGCTGATAAAAACTAACAGAAAAAGCGGTCACAGACATATAAAGATCACTCTAAGATTTGCTGCGGCGATAATAGCCGCGGTGCTTGCAGTCGGCTCTGTTACAGTCGCCGCCGTGCCGCCGCTGCGTGAATGGTTTGTTGGAGTTTTTGTACAGGATAATAATAAAAACGCTGAAATAACGCATATAAAAGATAATTCTTTGGACGATTTTAGCATTTATAATTTTGTTAAGTATGTACCGACATTCGTACCTAGCGAATTTGAAATCAAATCTGTTGTCACTAACGATACAAGGCATGAAATACATTATATATCAGGCGATAAATACATAAACTATTCGCAAAGTTCTTTGACAGTGTCTAATCAGGTAGATACCGAAAATATGAAGACTGAATGGGTAGATATTAACGGCAAAAAAGCATTCATTTCATATGACAGTGAATATACAATAATTGCATGGACAGATGGAACTTATGCTTTTGAAATAGACGGTAATTTGTGCAAAGATGACATAATTCGTATGGCAAATTCAGTTAAGTCTACGAATTAAAAATATTTTCGATAATTATTGTCAAAAAACAGCGTGCTTTCATGTTTTAATTTATGTGGAAGGTTTTTATGGGAAAGGAGGTGATCTTATGTTAAAAAAATTTATTTCTACACTTGTTCTTATATGTGTGATGACTTGCTGCTTTAGTTTTAATGTTTTTGCTGAAACAACAGTTGATGATGAAATAGCATTAATGAATTTATATACGAACAAAATCAGCACAAACATCACACGTTCCAGTTCTAAGAAAATTTCATATGATTGTTCCGTTACAGGAAAATCAACGGCAACAAAGATAACAGTTTATCTTTATCTTCAGGAAAATGTGAATGGTTCATGGAGAAATGTTCACGTTTTAAGAAAAGAGGTCAACGGGAAATACTTGACAGCAACTGATTCCTACTCTAGTGCGATCTCAGGTCATAAATATCGTACGGAATTACAGGTGTATACCTACAGTGGAAGTAAGTCAGAATACTTAGAACTTCATAGTACTGTGTTGAATTTTTGATGAAATTCAAGTGAGCATGAAGATATTCTAAGTTAAGCACAGGTCAAAAAATTATTAGTTGTATAATTAAAAATTCGTGATTTATTGCGAAACGAGAAAGGGAATAAGTATGATTATTAAGAAAATTGTTACGGGAATTGTTGCATTGGCTATTGTAAGCACTATGGCTGTTACTACTGCATTAGCAACTACGTCAGCAACCAAAGAGGTATATGGTCAGTCATATGCTTATTCAGGAAAGCTTGGAAATAATAGTTACGTGAGTTGGAATATTAAGGGCGATTCTTCAACTGCAATGACTACTGCGGGAAAAACAGAAAGTAAGTTTCAACGTTACATAAAGGTATCGGTTGAATGCAGAAATACAGCAAATAATGCTGTTATATCAAATCAGACAAATGAGATAACAACAAAAAATGCCGGAACAGGTATTGGAATTAAAAGAAACAAGAATAATTCATATGTTTATTATATCCATCGTGTAAAAGTTAAAACCGATAAGGATAATCAGTATACTATAGACGATGTTTATTATCGTATAAATCAAAATAAGTAATATTAAGAGGACTAAATGAAATACGTTTTTATTAACCTGAAAAATTTTGCCGTAAAGAATGTACTTATCTTTATTCTATTTATTGTTTGCGCCGTTACTGATGTGCTTATAATATTGTTTTCACATGGTGCATTTCAGAATTTTAAAGCAAGCAAGGATTTTGAAAAGCAAAAGAAGTATGTATTTAACTATACTTTTTCATTTGGCGATATAATAGATACTCAGGAAGACAGTGATGGCAGGATCTTGTCTTATTTTGGAACAGATTCTATAACTCCTGTTCAGCTTCGGGAGGTGCTTGACAAGCTTGATGATAATTCTAAAGCGTCAATGCCGGGTATGTATTTTAGTTTAATGTTTGATCAAGACGAGCTTAAAATTGATGAGTGTTTTGACGACGGTCAACCGTATCTTATGTCCGCGGTGCGTATTCAATATGATGAGGAGCTGAATGATTATAGTTTATACGAATCGTATGTCGACAACATGAGTATACGCAAAGGCAGATATTTTACTAAGGAAGAATATGCTTCAGACGAAAATTTGGTCGTGCTGCCTAGCGGCGCAAAAGACGATATGATCGGCAAGAATGTTGAACTGCTTGGCAAAAGCTATAAGGTCATAGGCATATTCGGTAATACTGTACAAGAGGAATTTCAGGTGCCATTTAAAACGTTGGGTGATAACTGCACTATTTCAAGCATAAGTTTTCTTGATGACAATGCTCTCGATACAGAAAGCTTTTTTAAGCTGAAAAAAGCTTTCAGCGAAGTTCTAACGTGTAATGTTAATTTTCCTCCGATAGACACGATCGATATGACTGAAATAAAATTCTACAATTCCGTTATATTTATGTCCGTAGCCGTTGCGATAGCTTCTGCAATAAATCTTGCAATGCTTTTCAGATACATAATAAGATCCCGTGCTAAACAGACTGCTATATTCATGCTGTGTGGCTGCACGTCAAATAAAATAAGACGGATGTATATAGCCGAGATAGGTATGATATCAGTGACGATATATGTGATATTTGCATTGGTATTCAATTATGCGCTGCTTCCTAAGCTTACTTTGTTTTTTGAGTATATCAAGGTCGCATATAATTTCAGGGTATATATGACCATATTTGGAATATATATTATTTCTATTTATTTGTTCCTTAACATTGTGATATTGTTTACCAATAAAAGATCCCCTGTGAAAATGATGAAAGAGAGGGGAAAATAATATGATAAAATATGGTTTAAAAGAATTTGCAAGAAATATCTACAGCAATATTTTTATCGCTGTTCAGCTCGCCATTGCATTTATTATAATGACGGCGGCTGTTTCTTCTGTTCTTTCAAGAATAGAGATGTATACTCCTGTAAAGAAATACTTTCCTGATGGCAAGGGACTATATATATGTAATATATATGATACTGCTCCTCTTGACAGTGAGCTTAAAAATATTGATGATGTGGAGTCGGTGACAAGCGGATATGATACAAGCTTGTATTATTCTCCGTCATCAAAAGATCTATCTAATGGACTTGGTGACGATAGAATGAGCGTTAATGCTTTATCTGAAGATATGATAAAGTCATTTACGCCGCAGATGAGTTCGGGAAAATGGCTGTCTAATGCGTCGGCTAACGGAGATCTGATACCTGCTGTTGTGACTGAAAACAGCAACTACAAAACGGGTGACATAGTTACCATTATGCACAAAGAGAAAGTAGGGGAGATGTCCCCTGATGATGAGGATTTTGACTATGCTGATCCTTATAAGTATGAGTATGTTAAGAACAAGGTGGAAATTGTCGGTGTCATAGCTGACGGCTCACAGTTGCTGGGGTTTTCATCTGCATATTTAGGCACTGAGGATAGTATAAAAGAAAAGCCTGATTTCAGAGATCTTTATGCTAATGTCAATAAGCATGGCAACATGATGCTGATAGTTCCGACAGACTGTCTTAAAGATATAAACTGTAAAATATACCCTTGCGGCAATCAAATAGTAACGTTAAAGGATAATGTAAGCAATGAGCGTTTTAAGGAGCTTGAATTATATCTGAGGGATTATGGCAGGGTTTTTGACTTTGAGGATTTCAGAGAAAATTCGCTTGTCTATATTAATGGTCAGCTTATCAAGCTTGTTCCAATGCTTATATGCGTGATAGTTCTTGTTATTGTAAGCTCAGTTTCGGCTTCGGCAGTGAACATAAAAAAGAGACTTGGAGATTATGGTATCTATTATCTCTGCGGAGCAAAGTGGAACGCATATATCAAGATAGATCTTGTGTGTGATCTTATGACCGCAGTTATGGCAG
>NZ_FR890780.1:41375-46677 GCF_000435935.1 Ruminococcus sp. CAG:57
GCCGCCATTGCAGTGTGTATTTCAAATGTTCTTACTATGAGCAAATTTATGGGAAATACAGTGATAAGTTTTGGTTGGCTGCACTTGATCGGCTGTGTATGTATCGTTATCTTGAACATTCTGATCTCACCTTTGATACCGGGCGTTATAATGAGACGAAATACACCAAATGAGATCTTGATGATAAATGAATAAGAGAGGCATTATAATGATAAAGCTTGATAAAATAATAAAGATATATAATCCAAAGAAAGCCAATGAATATGAGGCTTTGCATGGGGTATCATGCGAGATATCAGACGGTGAAATGGTAGCGATAATTGGAAAATCAGGCGCAGGAAAATCCACACTTTTGCATATCCTTGCCTGCATAGACAGCTATCAGAGTGGTGAGTACACAATTGACGGCACTTTGGTAAAAAATTTATCGGAGGGGCAGTATGCACAGATAAGGAATGAAAAGATAGGCATTGTAATGCAGGACTTTGCACTTGTTGAGGATTTTTCTGCCCTTGAAAACGTATTGATTCCATTGGATTTTGCAAAGAAAAAGATAAAGAATAAAAAAGAAAAAGCTCTTGAAGCATTAAAAGCTGTTGGTATGGGGGATCTTTCTAAGAAGCCTTGCAACAAGCTTTCGGGAGGACAGAAGCAGCGTGTTGCTATAGCCAGAGCAATTGTCAACGAGCCTGCCATGATACTTGCGGACGAGCCTACAGGAGCGCTGGACACAAAGACCTCGGCCGAGATAATGGAGCTTTTCAAACGCCTTAACAAAGAGGGAAAAACAGTCGTTATCGTTACTCACGATCCAAAAGTCGCAGAACAATGCAGTCGTGTTATCGAAGTGTCTGACGGTAAGATCATATAGAAAAAATCCAATTCCCGCACATCAAATGCAAAAATCACATCGTAATATTGGCTGTTTAGCGTGATATGCAGTGGGTGTGACATATCCTAATAACATAATTCGGGCTTTTTTTATCTTTCTTTTCTTTATATCTGTTTAATAAGAGTAAAATTGTCAGAAGTAAAAAAATGACCGCACCCGTGAAAGGTGCGGTCATTAGTATTTTGTGGCGGAGCGTTAGTTTTGGTTTGGCCTGTATGTTTTTGCCATGCGTGAGAAGTGTGAAAGGAACCTGCTGTCAATGAACTTGCTTACTGCTGTGATGGCAGGTCTTGCACCTGATTTGACGTTGTAGGTGTCGGCTGTTATCTTATCTACTGCCTTTGCAAGCTCGTCTGCACTGAACAGGGAGTCCATATTCAGCTCAGGGTGAAGCCTTTTGATGACTTTTATTTCGCTCACAAGCCTGTTTTCCACTATCTTTCTGTACACCGACCTTGATATCTCGCTGAAAGTGTATTTCTGTGAGAAGCGGTTGATAAGCTCGACGTCAAAATAGTCGGAAAGGTCGCTTATGAGTTGTGTTTCTGATGTGCTGTCTGAGTTGAATCCAATGCTTCTGCTCTTTGCGGTACAGCCTGCGTTGGTGGTGGCTATTATTATGGACTTTGAGAAGTCTATAACGTTTCCTTGACTTGTGGTGAGAATGCCCTCGTCAAAGACAGACATGAACAGCCTTTGTACGGATCTGTCGCACTTTTCAAACTCGTCAAGGAGTATCACCTGATAGGGATTTGATTTGAGCTTATCAAAGGGCAGTTCAACATTGCTGTCGCTTCCAAGATAGCCTGCAGGCGAGCCTATAATGCGGTTTATGCCTGCGTCATAATAGAATTCCGACATATTCAGTGTGATAGGTTTCTCGCCTGCACAGTTTTTGGCTATTATCTTTGCGACCTCTGTTTTGCCCACTCCGCTTGGTCCGATAAAAAGCATTGTAAAAGGCTTTTTGGTCGGTCTGATGTGGAGAGAATGGAGCTTAAGCACGTTGACAAGGTCGTCTATGATAGCTTCCTGACCGCAGACGGCTGAGAGGTCACGGCGAAAGGCTCTCTCGTTAAAGGCGTGGGGCGTGCTGTGACCTGATGTCATGCGGAAAGCCGTTTCTTTTATATGGCGGTCGGTGAGAGTAATTTTCATCTTCTTGTCAGAAGCGTTCTTCACCACGGCGGAAGCTATGGAGCGGTCAAGTAGCGTTATGGCATTGTCAGGGCGGTGTGAGCCTGAGTAGCAAAATTCGTCTGCGATATCCACAATGTGCTCTGCCTTGTTTCGGCTCAAAGCGAACGAGATGTTATAGTGTTTGGCAAAATGCTCGTTCATGCTGAGAAGGATCTCCACTGTCTGCTCATGGTCTGCTTCGTCAACTATTATCTTTGTCATACGCCTGCAAAAGGCAGGGTCGCTGTCGATGAGATTTGCTTCCTGGGTCGTTGTCGCTCCTATGAGCTTTATTTTCCCACGGCTCAGAGCAGGCTTCAAGATCTGAGCGACGATCCGATATGCCTTTTCCTGAAAAAGCATATGTATTTCGTCGATAAACAAAATTCGCTTCTCGTCCTGGTCGCTCATATAGTTTATGAGCATTTTGACCTTGTTTTCAAGGTCGCCCATAAGACCTGAATCTGCCACGATATCAGAGAGCTGGAGGGCATATATCCTATAGCCTTTGAACTGTGGTACGATGTTCTCGCTGTTTTTGAGCCTGTAGGCAAGCTCCTCCACTATTTTGGTTTTTCCACAGCCTGCAGGACCGCAGAGCAGTGCGTTGGGCTTGTCCGAGCTTATGAGAACAGACATCATCATAGAGAGTATGTTCTCTCTGAATTTTGTTTCTGTCTTTCTTGCTTCGGCAAGGTCGAAAAACATTGTTTCGGGGTCAAATACCTTTGCTGTAAATGGATTTTGGCTCGTGTTTTGAATCTCCACA
Source organism: Ruminococcus sp. CAG:57 (assembly GCF_000435935.1). NCBI lineage: Bacteria > Bacillati > Bacillota > Clostridia > Eubacteriales > Oscillospiraceae > Ruminococcus > Ruminococcus sp. CAG:57. Next base: position 44,216 of record NZ_FR890780.1, read on the forward strand.
GGATCAGGCTCGTAAAGCTCGTCCAGTGGGTCAAAATCATCGTCCTCGGAGTCGTTGATACAATCATACGCCTCATATTTCTTGATGTATTCTATATCTTCTGTTTGTGGCATTTTTATTCCACTCCTTTCTTGGTGTTTTGTTGACGTCTTCTGCGCCTTTTGAAATTTTCACGCATACGGGCAATGCTGAACGGTGCTAATATCAGCTCCTCGAATATCATGTATGCGCAGTTGCTCGGTATAGTGTCTCTTGCCGCTATAAGCATTTTGCCCACTGTACAGCCAACGTTGTTCACAAGCTTACTGCAAAATGGATATACGTCAGGGGTGATGTTATAGAGTCTGCCTACCTGTGCAAAATAGTCGTTCAGCTCCATTGAGCAGAGGACGTTCAGTGCGCATATCATCTTGGCATTGTCTGTGAAGCCCTTGATGTTTATTGGAAGCGGCGCTTTGCCCTCCATGACAAGCCTTATTTTGCCTATCCTCTCAGCTTGCTCAGCCATGTTGCACATATACTCAATGGTGTCGGCAAGCTCAGTGTATTGGTCTGCGGCAGACCTTATTTCGCCTCTCATGGTCATACCTGTGTCCTTGAGGAAGCTTGGATATACGTCTATGAAGTCTCTGAACGTGAACTTGTCACGGGCGGTGGCATAGTTACATTCAAGCTCGCTGAAAACAATGTCCTTGTCATTCTCCGTTAAGTTAAGAAGCTTTGACAGCGGTGTGTCCATTATCACAGTAATGGCGTTTTCGAGAGTCATGTTCTCGTATTCATGGATGATGTCTTTTAAATTAATTGTTTTTTTCATAGTGTTGGTGTCCTTTCGTTATAAAATTTAAGTTTAGTAAGCATTATTGCCTACCATTGTATAAATTGAAGCGGCAACGCCGCTTGAGGCGTTCACACCAGTGTAAGGCGATGAACGTTTGTAAAGAACAATGCCGACATGGCTGTGCCGAACAGCAGTGAGCCATGTCACTTGTTCTATTTGCACCCTCAGAACAGAGAGCAGATCATTTAGCAGAGCATAGAATCAGGTGATTGAAAAAATCAAGGTAAAGAAAATTAATGATCGTTGGTTATATGTTAATGTCCTTTTTCTATGCTCTGTGATGATATGGCGGTCTGTTCGTCGGGAATGGGGGCTGTGGTAAGCGGCAGGTCGCCCTTGTAGCGCTCTATTATATCCGCCGCATTATAGGGGTATGACAAGATGATGTCAGAAGCCGAGGCTATGAGCCACCACCTCATGTCATAAGCGTCACGTATCTGTTCGGCGTAGTTGTCAATAAAAATGCACCATGGGATCCAGAATGCACAGACTTTTCTGTCAAGTATATCAAATGCACTGCCTAAGCTCATGTTAGGGTCTTGTTTCAGCACTTTTTCAAGCTGTATCTGAAGTTTGGACAACAGAAATCTGTCATTGGCAGGGTATCTGGTGTTTGAGCCCATGCAGAGTGTGTTCAGATAGCCTAAGTATTCTTTGACGTTTATGGCGTTGTATATCTGCACTTCCGGAAGCTGTCGATTTAAGACGAGCATTTTTCTTACATAAGCCGAATAGCATCTTATCTCGTCCTCGCTGTCGGCATCGGTGCTTATTATTTGTGCATATGTGTCAAGCTCGTCCATAAGAGCCACAAGCTCGCCGAAGGTCATTTTCATGCAATCGCTTGCGCTGATGTGGAAGTATTTCTCTATCTGCTCTGCGATGATGTCAATGCCTCTCTTTTCACCTGCTGGGGTGCTGTAAGAGGTCAGCTTCTCCAGCGGAAGTGCCATTAGATCTCTGACGGCTTGTTTTATAAAATGCAGTTCAGAGAATTGATTTGTATTTAGTAGCATGGTTTTTACTCCTTTTGTAATTTTTTACATACTTATCTGATGATCTTTTTGAAGCATACTGTATGGTGCGATCTTGTCTGCAAGCATAGCCTGTCTGCCTGAGAATATCACATAGACCTTGTCCCTTGGCATACAGAGTATGTTGTCCATGGTCTTTGACGCTCTGTCCGCTATCATTCTTGCAGTGTCAGGGTCGTTGCAGCCCATGAAAAGCAGTGTGTCGCAGTTGTTTATGATAGTCTTGGCGGCGTTTGCGTCATACATGGTGGCAAGCTGTGACAGGCTCTGTATTATCAGTGATGCGTAGATATCTCTTGACCTTATGGTGGAGATGTTCTTGTCGAAGTTACTGATATATGCGCTTGTAGCACCAAAGTCGTCAAGTATCATATGCACAGGCACTGGAAGCCTGCCTTTAGGGCTGTTATCAGCTTCTCTGCACAGTGCCTGCAAGGTCTGGGTATAGAACAAGCTCACAAGATTGTCGAGATTATGCTCTGTGTCACTTGTCTTTATGAATACTGCGGTCTTTCTTCTCCCTATATCCGCAAGATTGACGGATATCTTGTTGTTAAAGATGTATCTCAGCTCTTTCATGTTGAAGC
>NZ_FR890780.1:46758-47977 GCF_000435935.1 Ruminococcus sp. CAG:57
GAGGGTCTGGTCGCCTGTGTTTCTGAAAACAGCCTTGTAGACAATGTGTTGGGATTGTCTTTTATCCATTTGACGAAATAAGCGTCGCCGTTGTTTTGGATATATGTGTGGAAAAGCTCCAACACTGATGTCATGTTGTGATACTCTTTTGGCAGGGCCTCAAGAGCGTATGCTATCGCGAACTCTATCATTGAGGCGGCACTCATATCCCAATATGGCTCTTTACAGCCACTGCTCACAGGAGATATTGCGTCGGCGATAGCTTTAACGTCAGGCTCGTATATACTGCCGTCTTTGTTTCTTTTTACCGCCGCCAATGGATTATAGCCCTGGCTTTTCTCAGGCTCTGTAAAATCGAGTTTTATAATGTTATAGCCTTTAGCCCTCAGTTCGCCTGCGAACATATCATAGAGCAGACCCTTGACGTCCTGCAATATGACTGATGATTTGATGTTTTTTAGCACAGAGCAGATGTAAGAGCCTGTTTTGCCGCAGCCTGAATTGCCTATAACAAGGACGTTGTTATTAAGCCCTGTGACCTTTGTGTCCTCCAAGAGTTCAACGTCCTTGGCGAGAGTTCTTTTACCGTATCTTTCTATTGGTGCAGTGTAAGTAGGACTGCCGCCTGTGATTCTTTGTTTACTCATTATTTGTTACTCCTTTAAATTAATTTGTTAATTATCTTGTGTGCAAGACCGAATTCCACGGCCTCTTCTGCGGTGTAAAAAGAGTCATACTGTGTGACCTTGTAAATTTCCTCAAGAGTTTTTCCTGTGCGGTCTGCTATTATGGTTGCAAGGGTCTTTCGCATTTTGTTCAGCCCCGCAAGATGTTCTTCTATCTCTTTTGATTTCTGACCGCTGAAATCTGCTTTGCCGAAACTTGGGTCATGTATCATTATGCGGGAGTGTGGAAGTATCTCACGCTGGTCTGCCGCAAGGTATATGACAGCACCCATTGAAGCGCAAAGTCCCACGCATACGGCTCTGACCTTTGAGCGTGTCATTCTTATAGCGTCATACAGTGCAAGACCGCTTTCGCAATCACCGCCGGGAGAGTTTATATACAGTGTTATCTCCTTATCTGCCTGACCGTCCATTAGCATAAGAGCCTTGATGATGTCAGTGCAGTTTTCAGAGCGGATATCCCCATCAAGGAATATCTTTCTTTCACTTAGCAGGTGATCGTCAAGATTTATGCGTTCGATACCTCTTGAACT
>NZ_FR890780.1:48032-48229 GCF_000435935.1 Ruminococcus sp. CAG:57
TGATCTCATTGTTATCGTTCCTTTCTTTTGTGTGTGATGAATTTGTAAAGTGTTATTTCCTTTCATTATACAAGTAGGAGTGGCTTTGCCACTCGACCCTGCCTGCATAGCATTAGCGTCAATACTCAGGGACGTTTGAAGAGAGAACGTCCCTTTTCTTGACATTGACGTAGTACATAAGTACAGGAGATGAAAAA
>NZ_FR890781.1:0-3469 GCF_000435935.1 Ruminococcus sp. CAG:57
AAGATACTGCGGAAACTTCATCGGCAAAAGAAGAAAAGAATACAAGCGAAGCCACGACTACTACGAGAAAGAATTCGCAAACGGTATCCTCTTCCTCAAAGCCGACGGGTACCACAGTAACTACGACCCAAAAATTCAGTTCATTAAATGCGAACGGCAATTCGAATCAGAGACAAAACAATGCTGTTCAGAATAACAACGGTCAGGTAAATTATCAGCCTGAACAGAATAATCAGCAGCCCGATAACAATCAGAGCAATAACGGTGCGCAACAGAATAACCAATCGTCTGACAATAAGCCTCAGAATAACAACCCTTCTCCTCCGGTTACAACGGCAAAGCCTGCGGTGACAAATCCGCCGACTACGACTACACCAAAGCCGCAGACTGAACCGCCTGCACCGGAGCCTACTGAGGAAGAAAGGTATATGGGTATTGGCAGAAACTTATTGCATGATGGTTCTGACTACAGCAAGGCAGAAGCGGTATACAACTGGATGACTGAAAACGGTTCGGGTACTTGCGTGAATTATTCATACAAGACATACCTAATCTGTCAAGGTATAGGGCTTGATTGCTATGCTTGCTGGACTGACTCAGGAATATACGGACACGTTGCCAATATAGTGAAAGTTGACGGAATATGGTATGTTCTTGATACTCAGGCAGGCGCTTTTCTTGACTACAACTATGGTTTTACAGAGGTTGTTGATATTGATGAAAACCATATTGCGGATGGAAGAATGATAAGCGATTATAGCTATGAAGAATTACACGAATAAAACGAAATACTAATAAACAGAGAGCCGAAGAAATTTCGGCTCTTTTTCTTTGCAAAAATGAAAAGGAGAAATGCAATATATGTTTAAAACAAAATCAAAAATATTGAGAAAACTCAGCGCAGGGTTAATGGCAGGACTCTGCGCTTTTTCTATGCTCGGTTCATCTGTGAGCGGAGCGATAACAGCAAATGCCGCAAGTACTTCGACCGAAAACTCTGCGTTTCCGTCTTCCGATACGGTGATCGCAAAGGCGGCGACGCTTCTCGGTTCTCCGTATACATTTGGGAATAAGGGATACTGGTACGCATACAATCAGGGTCAGTATACTCCGCTGTCGGTACGGACGATAAACAATCTCGGTATCGACTGTTCGGGACTTGTGTATTATACGCTGACACAGCTTGGATACAAAACATCGGGTTTTTCATGGAATAATCCTGTTCCCGTTGATACCGATCACTGGCTGTCGGTAAACGACAACTGCACTATCAGCTACGGCGGTAAAACTTCTAAGATCGATGTTGAAAAGAAAAATATCAAGACAACAGACCGTCCTTATTGGGAGTGTTCCGACGGTTCGACGATTACTCCCGGTTCGGTAGTGGTGGCTCAGAATCCATATGGCGAAGATCATGCGTGGATTTACATGGGTGAATTCAATTCAAGAAACGAGGTAGTAAGCTATCTTAAGTCTATCGGCGTTTCAGAAAGTCTTATCAATTCCAAAACAGTCGGTGACGGAAAAGGTGCAGGCGGCAGGCATTGGAGAATCGAGGCTAACGGCTCTGAGGGAGTTGTTATCAATAACAAGACCGACGGTAAAACTGCGACTGTCATGAATATGTCGGCGTTCAGGATCACATCCAAAGATGTGAAATTTACTATTACAAAAGTCTATAAAGCTGATAATACCGTAAAGATCAATGGTATCAGTCCTATTGACGGTTCACAGGCTATTTACGGCGTATACACTGATAAAGCTTGCAAAAACAAAGCAGGAGAAATCAAAATCGATAAAAACGGAAGCGGCTCGATTGAACTTCCGAATAAGCAGTATTATGTTAAAGAAATCAAAGCACCTACAGGCTACAGCCTATCAACTGAAGTATTTGCACTTAATGCAAATGAAAACGTAAATGTTACCGAGGATTATCTTAAAGGAAACATCATAATCAATAAAACTGCCGAGGATGGTATAATCGGTCAGCGTGAATTTAGAGTAACATGGACTCAGAACGGAAAATCTCACTCCAAGACGGCAAAGACAAATTCAAGCGGAATTGCGGAGTTTAAAGGTCTTAACGTATACGATCTTACAAGTAAAAAAGCAATTTCATATACCATATCCGAAATCAACGTAGATACGAGATATGAAACTCCCAAGGCGAAGAATGTCAAGCTTACCGACGGCGACGTTGATCTGACTGTCAATGTAAAGTTCAACAACGAACTCAAAACAGGTTCTATTAAGATCAACAAGCAGTCTGAGGATAATCAGAACGGAGGCAGAGAATTTACTGTCACAGGTAACGGCAAGACTTACAGCATAAAAACCGGTTCTGACGGTGTTGCAATTCTTTCCGATATCCCCGTATACGACAGTAACAATCAGAAAATTGTTTACACGATTTCTGAAAAAAACGTTCCCATAAAGTATGTTGTTCCTGCCAGTCAGACGGTTACTTTGACAGCTGATGAAACTACCTCTGTAACGTTTGAAAATGTGCTTAAAAAATTCACTTTGGAAGTTACAAAAAAAGACTCGGAAAAGGCTGAAAAACAAGGCGATGCAAGCCTTGCGGGAGCGGTTTACGGCGTGTTTAAAGACAGTGTTTTGATAGACGAATACACCACAGATGAAAACGGATATTTCAAGACAAAAGAGTATGTCTGCGGAAACTACACGGTTCAGGAAATTTCACCAAGCGAGGGCTATCTGCTTGACAAAACTGTGTACTCGGTTGGTGCAGAAGCTGAGAATTATTCCATTGAGCATAACCCCATTTCTATGACAGTGACCGAGGACGTGATCAAGGGGAATATTGCTATCATCAAGCATTCCGATGACGGCTCAACGCAGATCGAAACTCCCGAAGTCGGTGCAGAGTTTGAGGTTTATCTCAAGTCATCAGGCTCTTATGAAGCTGCAAAAGACAGCGAAAAAGACTATCTCGTATGCGATGAAAACGGCTATGCTGCGACAAAAAAGCTCCCCTACGGAATCTATGTCGTTCATCAGACCAAGGGCTGGGAAAGCACCGAATATATGGAGGATTTTGAGGTTGTAATCAGCGAAAACGAAAAAGAATATTTCTATTTGCTCAATGACGCAGTGAAAAAATCCTTTGTTAAAATCGTGAAAAAGGACGCTGAAACAGGCAATGTAATTCCCGTTTCGGGCATCGGCTTCAAGGTTTGGGACTGTGCAAATTCCGAATATATTTCTCAAAAAATTTACTATCCGTCAGAAATGATTCTCGACACATTTTACACCGATGAAAGCGGCTCGCTGATGCTGCCGCAGGAGCTTGCTTACGGCGATTACGAGCTTCACGAAGTGCAGTCGGCGGAGGGTTATGTGCTTGATAAAAAGCCTGTTCCATTTACAATTGACGGTTCAGTAGAAACCGTAGTTGTGGAGAAAACAAATACCGCACAGAAGGGCAAAATTTCGGTTCAGAAAACAG
>NZ_FR890781.1:3586-3748 GCF_000435935.1 Ruminococcus sp. CAG:57
CACCTATACTCCCGTTTTTGCAAAAGGAAATCTCAGTGGTGCAGTATTTCAGGTGATTGCAAGCGAGGATATTATTACTCTTGACGGCACGATCAGAGCCAACGCAGGCGATGTTGTGGCTGAGATCACGACCGATGAAAACGGGTATGCGGAAACTGATCT
>NZ_FR890781.1:3871-4025 GCF_000435935.1 Ruminococcus sp. CAG:57
CTATGCAGGACAGGAAATTGCTGTTCGTGATACCGTAAATACGTCATTTGTCAACGATTATCAGGGTGTAGAAATTTCACTTTCTAAGGTCATGGAAAAGGACGAGCTATTTAACATCGGTAACTCCGATGAATATACACGAGTTCGTTTCGGA
>NZ_FR890782.1:0-1629 GCF_000435935.1 Ruminococcus sp. CAG:57
AAAGGAGAATGATAAATGATAAAAAATAGAATATTAAAGAAACTCAGCGCAGGGTTCATGGCAGGACTCTGTGCTTTTTCTATGTTCGGTTCATCTATGAGCGGAGCAATCACAGCAAGTGCCGCAAGCACACCTATGGAAAACCTGGCATTCCCGTCAGCGGATACGGTGATCGCAAAGGCGGCGACCTTGCTGGGTACGCCGTATACCTTTGGTAACAAGGGGTATTGGTATGCGTATGATCAGGGTCAGTACACTCCGCTGTCGGTCGAAACAATAAATAATCTCGGCATTGACTGTTCGGGTCTTGTGTACTATACTCTTACGCAGCTTGGATACAAAACATCGGGGTTCAGTTGGAACAACCCTGTGCCTGTTGATACAGATCATTGGCTTACAGTCAATGATAACTGCACCATAACTTACGACGGAAAGACTTCAAAGGTCGAAGTCGAAAAGAAAAACATCAAGACAACGGACCGCCCGTATTGGGAGTGTGCTGACGGTTCGGTTATTACAGCAGGTTCTGTGGTGGTCGCTCAGAATCCGGTTGGTGAGGATCACGCTTGGATATATATGGGCGAATTTGATTCAAGAAACGATGTAATAAGCTACCTTAAGTCTATCGGCGTTTCGGAAAGTCTTATCAATTCCAGAACAGTCGGGGACGGCACAGGCACAGGAGGTACACACTGGAGAATCGAATCAAGCGGTTCTGAGGGCGTTGTTATCAACAACAAGACTGACGGTAAGACTGCTACCGCTATGAATATGTCGGCGTTCAGGATAACAAAAAATGATGTGAAATTTGAAATAACTAAGGTTCTTGCTTCAGACAGAACGGTTAAGATTTCAGGCACAAGCAAGGTGGACGGCACGGTTGCAAAATACGGAGTATATACCGATAAGGCTTGTAAAAACAAGGTCGGCGAGATCACTATCGGCAAGGACGGAACAGGTTCCATTCAGTTACCTGAAAAGCAGTATTACGTTAAGGAGATCTCCGCACCGACAGGTTACAGTATCTCTGAAGAAGTGTTCGCATTAAAGGCTGACGAAAATATATTTGTGACCGAAGATTTTACGAGAGGCAAAATTAAGGTCAATAAGACCGCCGATGACGGGATCGTAAGCGGCAGAGAGTTCAAGGTCACAGGAAACGACGGCAGCAGTTACACCAAGAAAACCAATGCAAACGGCGTTGCCGAATTTAGCGGATTAAAGGTATACAACACATCTACGGGCAAATCGATCACCTACACCGTATCCGAGATCAATGTAGATACAAGATACGAAGTTCCTAAGGCTCAGAATGTTACGCTGACAAGCGGAGATGTTGATCTGACTGTGAATGTGAAGTTCAACAATCAGCTTAAAACGGGTTCAATAAAGATAAATAAGCAGTCCGAGGACAATCAGAACGGCGACAGAGAGTTCACTATTACGGGCAACGGTAAGACCTACACAATAAAAACAGGTTCGGACGGTATTGCAATCCTTTCCGATATTCCTGTTTACAACAGCAATAATGAGAAGATCGTGTACACCATTTCCGAGAAAAATGTTCCAATAAGATATGTAGTTCCTGCAGAGCAAACTGCAACCCTTACGGCAGACGCAACCACAACT
>NZ_FR890782.1:1723-1932 GCF_000435935.1 Ruminococcus sp. CAG:57
AAAACAGCATCAGCACAGGGCAACGGAACGCTTGCGGGAGCAGTTTACGGACTGTACAAGGACGGCGAGCTCGTAGATACCTATACGACCGATGAAAACGGATATTTTAAGACCAAAGAGTATGTCTGCGGAAACTACACTGTTCAGGAAATTTCACCAAGCGAGGGCTATCTCATTGACAAAACAGTTTACTCAGTAGGTGCAGAAGC
>NZ_FR890782.1:2013-2209 GCF_000435935.1 Ruminococcus sp. CAG:57
CTCAGGACGTTATCAAGGGAAATATCGCAATGATCAAGCATTCCGATGACGGCTCTACTCAGATAGAAACTCCGGAAGTGGGAGCTGAATTTGAAGTGTATCTGAAATCTTCGGGTTCTTATGCAAATGCTGTTGAAACAGAACGTGATCATCTGACTTGCGATGAAAACGGATATTTTAAGACCAAAGAGTATGT
>NZ_FR890783.1:0-203 GCF_000435935.1 Ruminococcus sp. CAG:57
GGACTTTTTGTTCGTCTGTAAATGGGATATATGGCATAACTACACCAACCTTTAATACTTGACATTTTCCGCAAGCTTACCCATAAGCTGCGAAAAACTCTGTCTTTCCATCATATCCGTACCGAGATATGCTCCTGATACTACTGTCAGCTTGTTCTCAGAAAGCACAGCATAGGTTTCCGTGTACCCAAACTGCGTCACCA
>NZ_FR890783.1:284-488 GCF_000435935.1 Ruminococcus sp. CAG:57
TTTGAATATACATTTGTTGTCATACGATAATTTGACACAAAATCATCCTCAGTGATACCGCTCATCTGTGCGGAGGTCTGTCCGAAATAGTAATCCCCGAAGTTTTCAAGGATATATTCCATGTCGTAATCAAGATTACTTTGACTTAAATCAATGCATAGAACATTAACTATTCCTCCGCCGTTTTTGCCTTTAAGCATAATT
>NZ_FR890783.1:564-711 GCF_000435935.1 Ruminococcus sp. CAG:57
ATCAGCCTTTCATCGACTCAGTAACCAATTCGCTTGTATCTTCAAAGCTGATATTTGAATCGAAAAACTCTGCGATAAAGGTATCGGACTTTACCTGTTCATTGTTGACGGTACTTTCGACCTCCGAAGAGACAGCCGAATCCAATG
>NZ_FR890784.1:0-8798 GCF_000435935.1 Ruminococcus sp. CAG:57
CGTGGGCTTCCATATCGAGGAAATCCACGGGCTTTGTTGCGCTTTTTTTTACAGCGCCTTTACTTTTTATGAAATTGTAGTGCTATTGTATGTTGGTATAGTAGAAAATAGCAAGCTGTGTGCGGTCACGGAGGGAGAGCTTTTCCAGGATAGTGCTGATGTAATTTCGCACTGTGCCCTCACTGAGATAAAGCAGTGAGGCTATTTCCTTGTTGCTAAGCCCTTTTGCCACCTGTTCGATTATCTCCTGCTCTTTTTCGACTATGCCGTAGTGGTCAAAATCAAAACTGCTGTGATTGGTAAGAAGCTCAGGAAGTTTACTTGCAACATCTGAGCCGAAAACTGTCTGCCCATTCATGACGGTTTCAAGGGCAGGGCATATGCTTTCAAAATCCTGCTTTAAAATATATCCCTTTGCTCCCATAAGCACAGCCTTTATAATGTATTCATCATCAGAAAATGTGGTAAGATAAAGTATCCTTGCGTCAGGGTACCCAGCAAGGATCTTTTCGCCGGCTTCAATGCCGCTCATGCCGTTCATGCGGATATCCATAAGCAGAACATCAGGCTTGAGAAGAGAATAAAGCTCTATGGCTTCCTCACCGCAGCTTCCCATGGCAAGAACTTTCACACTGCCTGTGCTTTCCAAAATGGTTTTCAGCGACACTGCCACAAGCTTGTCATCATCTATTATAACAATGTTCATGTCAATACCTCCGTTCAGTCAGGTTTTGTTTCGGCACAGACAGAAAAATGCGGAATCCCTTGCTGCCCGATGTGATGTTTATGTTCCCATTTAAAGAAGCCGCACGCTCACGCATATTGGCAAGCCCCATGCCGCTTTCATCTATCTTTTCGGGACAGCTTCCGTTGTCTGCGATACTAAGCTGATAAAGAGCAGGGTGTTCACGAATGATTATTTTTATGCTGTCACCGTCGCTGTGCTTTGCAGTATTGGAAAGTGCTTCTTTTATAACGCCAATAAAGCAAAGCTTCACATCTCGTGACATTCTTTCGGAAAAGTCATAATCACAGCTTACTGCAAATCTGTCTTTCAGAGGTCTTATGCAGTCTTCAACAGCAGGCTTTAGTGCGATAGAATCGTCATGAAGATCATGAACGCTGCTTCGTATGCTCGTCATGGCGGTGTTCAGCGTGCCGCTCAGGTCGTTGATGGCTTCACCGACAGTTTTATCTTTGTTTATGACCGAGAGCGCACCAAGCTGTAAAATAGACCTTGTGAGCATATGTCCCACATTATCGTGTATCTCCCTTGCAATGCGGTTACGCTCTTTCAGAGTGGCAAGATATATCTCGTAGTCTTGATTTCTCTGCATGGCTTTGTTTTTTTCTACAAGCTGGGTGGTAAGTTCTTTTGAATTGTCACGAGTATTTATGAGCATCTTTGTCATCTTTTCGTTCAGAACGCTGCGGCTTGAAATTGTGAAGCTTACCAAAAAAAGAGCGACAAGCGGGAATATGTCTTTTTCCAGAGTGAATATATTTGCAAGTACACCTATGAATGTTAAGACCATAGCAGGGTGAAATTTTGTACAGAAAGCATCATAAAGCACCAAAGGGGCGAGTATCAAAGCTTCTTTACTGAAAATGCAAAGTGAGCTGTACGCAATAACTGAAAGGTATGCAACGGCAGAACTTGGTTTTATTTGAAAGATAGCGGAGCATATGACAGCCAATAGTAATGTGGTGATGTTTGACGGATCTGTTCCCTCTGCAAGCATGAATGCACAGCAGCAAAGGCCTAAAAGAAACTTATCCCACAGCTTGTTCATATGGCGTTCCCCCTTTGATGTGATATCTCAATTTTAACACATTAGTGGCGGATTGTCTAGTATCGTTCTAAAATAGTTTTGCTATACTGTAAAAATCATTGACTTATACCTATAAAAAATGGTATAATGATAACAATGATAATTTCTTGTAAGGAGCTTATTTTTATGAAAGACGGTTTTATAAAGGTCGCCGCCTGCACCCCTGAGATACAGGTGGCAGACGTTGACTTCAATGTGGATAAAATAATCAGTCAACTTGAAAAGTGCAGGGAAGAGGGCGTAAAGGTCGCTGTGTTCCCTGAGCTTTGCATAACAGGTTATACCTGTCAGGACTTGTTCTTTCAGAACGCTTTGCTTGATAGGGCGATGTACGGTGCTGTGAAAATAGCGAAGAAAACTGTCAACAGCGATATGCTTGTGGCTGTTGGTATGCCTGTGAGGGCAAAGGGCAAGCTTTATAACTGTGCGGCAGTTATACAAAACGGTGAGATACTGAAATTTATACCGAAAACGCATTTACCGAATTATAACGAGTTTTATGAGGCAAGGCATTTTGCACCATATATGGGCGGCAATATCCAGCTTGAGCTTACACAGTATTTTGCCGATGACGATATGCATTCTGCACAAATGGGACAGTATGTCTTTGAGCTTGACAACTGGGAAAACAACGGCGAGCAGCCAAGCGACTGCGTGAAGATAGGCTTTGAGCTTTGCGAGGATCTGTGGGTGGCTGACCCTGTTTCAAATTATCTTGCTAAATCGGGTGCAACGCTTATTTGCAATCTGTCCGCAAGCGATGAGGTCATCGGCAAGGATTCTTACCGCAGACAGCTTGTGTCAAATCAGTCTGCAAGACTGGTGGCAGGATATATCTACTGCTCCGCCGGTGACGGTGAGTCAACGCAGGATATGGTCTTTTCAGGTCACAATATCATTGCAGAAAACGGCTCTATACTTGCAGAGAGCAGGCTTTTTGAAAACGGCATTACCATATCGGAAATAGATTTTAAAAAGCTTGCGTTTGAGCGAAGAAAAATTTCTACCTATCCTGCAAGCGCAGAGTGGGACTATTCTTCCAAGGACAGCGGTTTCTTGGATAAGGACAATATCTCCCGTGAAAGATTCAGCCTTGAAATGGGCGAAACAGCTTTGACAAGAAAATTTGCAAAAACGCCTTTTATCCCGTCAAATCAGGCGGAGAGAAACGAGCGCTGTCACCTTATTTTGCAAATGCAATCCCATGGACTTATGAAGCGTATCGCACACACACATTCCAAGACTGTGGTCATTGGCATTTCAGGGGGACTTGATTCTACGCTTGCACTGCTTGTGTGTGTAATGGCAATGGATCTGCTCAAAAGACCGCATACTGATATCGTTGCGGTGACGATGCCATGCTTTGGCACAACAAAGCGCACACGCTCCAATGCGGAAATACTTTGCGACGCTTTGGGGGTAACGTTCAGAGAGGTGGATATCTCAAAAGCAGTTTTACAGCACTTTGAAGATATCGGTCATGATTATAACGATCACAGCGTTGTGTTCGAGAATGGTCAGGCGAGAGAGCGCACAAAGGTGCTTATGAATATCGCAAATCAGGTGAGCGGAATGGTGGTCGGCACAGGCGACTTGAGCGAGCTTGCTCTCGGCTGGGCGACCTACAACGGCGACCATATGTCCATGTACGGTGTGAACGCTTCTATCCCTAAAACGCTGGTAAGGCATATCGTTCAGTATTACGGCGACACCTGCACATCTGATACTCTGAGAAATGTACTGTACGATATTTTGGACACTCCTGTTTCTCCTGAGCTTCTTCCTACTGATGAGAGTGGCACTGAGATGACACAGAAAACAGAAGACCTTGTCGGTCCATATGAGCTTCATGACTTCTTCCTTTACTATGGCATACGCTGGGGCTTTGAGCCGTCAAAGGTGAAAAGGCTTGCGAAATATGCCTTTGAGGGGGATTATCCTGACGAGGTCATAGACAAGTGGCTCAAAACATTCTATCGCAGATTTTTCTCACAGCAGTTCAAACGCTCCTGCCTGCCTGACGGCGCAAAGATCGGTTCTGTTACCCTGTCACCGAGAGGGGATTGGAGAATGCCGTCTGACGCTGTGGCTAAGCTTTGGCTGGAGGATATCGACAAATAACGCAAGGTAAAAATAAAGTAACAAAATCTTTATAACTGCTCGGTTTTACAGAATTGGCTGTTCAGATATAATTATAAGTAAGGAACGGAAAACTTTTCTGAACAGTATCATTACGGAGGATTTATTATGAAATACACAGAGAAAGAGGTTTTGCAGTTCGTTGAAGAAAACGACGTAAAGTTCGTAAAGCTCATGTTCTGCGATATATTCGGTTCGCTAAAGACTATCTCTGTTATAGCAGGCGAGCTGCCGAAAATATTCAGAGAGGGACTTATCTTTGACGCTTCAAAGCTCGGTGGCTTTTTGAATGTGACTGCTTCAGACCTTAGACTTTTCCCTGACCCTGATACGCTGGCGCTTCTTCCATGGCGACCGCAGCACGGCAGGGTAGTAAGATTTTTCTGCCACCTGAAATATCCTGACGGAACGGCTTTCGAGGGAGATGGCAGGTTTTTCCTCAAAACTGCTATCGCATATGCGAAGGGCAAGGGATATAACTTCCAGATAGGTACTTCATGCGAGTTTTACTGTTTTGAAAAGGACGATACTGATATGCCTACAAAGCGTCCTCACGATTATGCAGGCTATTGTGACGCTGCGCCTGTTGACAGGGGAGAAAACCTTAGACGTGACATATGCCTGACACTTGAGCAAATGGATATTTTCCCAGAAAGCTCAAGACATGAAACCGGTCCGGGTCAGAACGAGATAGATTTTCAGTATTCAAACGCACTGAAAGCTGCCGATAATCTTGTGACGTTCAAGAACGTTGTAAAATCTGTGGCTGACAGAAACGGGCTTTACGCAACGTTCATGCCAAAGCCTATCGTCGACAACTGCGGATCTGGTCTGCATATAATGCTCATGTGCATGAAAGGCACAGAAAATGTTTTCAGACCTCAGCTTGGCGGACTTTCCAAAGAGGCTGAGCGCATGATAGCAGGAATACTGAAAAACGTTGGCGATATGACGCTGTTTCTAAACACCACTACAAATTCATACAAACGTTTTGGCAGTCTGCTTGCACCTAAGTACATTTCATGGTCACATGAAAATTATGCACAGCTTCTTCGTGCACCGCTTGCTGATACAGATGAGAATGGTATAATACTCCGTTCAGCAGACAACACCTGTAATCCTTACTTTGCTATGGGTCTGCTTATTTATGCCTGCATAGACGGCGTTATAAATAAGGAAGAACTTCCAAGACCTATTAATTTCAATATAGGCTCGGCAGATGAAAGCGAGCTTGCAAAGCTTGAAACACTTCCGCAGTCTTTGAAAGAGGCAGTGGAACGTGCTGAAAAGAGCGAGTTTCTTGCGGATAGGCTTCCTGAGCATATGTTGGAGCGTTTTATCGCAATAGAAAAGGAGCTTATCATAGAATATGAGAGAGCTGCCGATAAGGAGCAGTTTGAAACAGCCAGATATTTTTATCATCTGTAATGTCAGAGAAAGCTAAAAAAAGGAGGTGGGGAAATGGACAGGATACTTGTGGCTTCAAGCAATGACAAGGCAACAGCTATGCTTGTGAGTCTGTTAAAAGAAACCTTTCCCACCTGCAAGACTTCTATAGCCGCAACGGGTCTTGAAACAAGGCGTGCGGTAGGGTCAGGCAGTTATGACTGTGTCGTGATAAACTGTCCATTGTCAGACGAATATGGCAACGAGCTTGCGGAGATAGTCTGCACCTCAACTGACGCAAGCTGTGTGGCTATCGCAAAGTCGGAAAATGCGGATATCCTTGCTGATAAACTGGAAGATTTCGGCGTAATGGTGATACCAAAGCCACTAGGCAGACAGTATTTTTACCGTTCAATGAAATTTGTCAGTGCCGCAAGAAAACGTATGCTCGGAATACGGTCTGAAAATCTGAAACTGCACAAAAAGCTTGAAGAGATAAGAACGATAAACAGAGCAAAGTGCTCACTTATGCAGTATCTTGGCTTTACGGAACAGCAGGCTCATAAATATCTTGAAAAGCAGGCTATGGATAAGAGATGCACAAAGATCGAGGTGGCTCAGAAGGTCATCGAGATGTACGAGGTTTAAATGTTACATAATTGTTAAATTAATGTCACGCTATTGCAATTTACGGTGTAATGTTGTATAATAATAGAGGAAAATTTTAAATAACGGAGGTCGTTAAAAAATGTTAGTTTCAGCTAAGGAAATGATGACAAAGGCACTTGCAGGCAAGTATGCTGTAGGTCAGTTCAATATTAACAACCTTGAGTGGACAAAGGCTATCCTTCTCACTGCTCAGGAACTGCAGTCACCTGTAATTCTTGGTGTATCTGAGGGCGCAGGCAAGTACATGACAGGCTTTAAGACAGTTGCTGCTATGGTTAAGGCAATGGTCGAAGAGCTCGGTATCACAGTACCAGTAGCACTTCACCTTGACCACGGAACATATGAGGGCTGCTACAAGTGCGTAAAGGCTGGTTTCTCATCTATCATGTTCGACGGTTCACACTATCCATTTGAGGAGAACCTTGCTAAGTCAACTGAACTTGTTCACGTTGCAGATCAGCTTGGTCTTTCTATCGAGTGCGAAGTTGGTTCTATCGGCGGCGAAGAGGACGGCGTTATAGGTATGGGCGAGTGCGCAGATCCAAACGAGTGCAAGACAATCGCTGATCTCGGCGTTACAATGCTTGCAGCTGGTATCGGTAACATTCACGGTAAGTATCCAGCAAACTGGCCAGGTCTTTCATTCGAGACACTTGCTGCTATCAAGGAAAAGGTTGGCGATATGCCACTGGTACTTCACGGCGGTACAGGTATTCCTGATGACATGATCAAGAAGGCAATCTCACTTGGCGTTGCAAAGATCAACGTAAACACAGAGTGCCAGCTTTCATTCCAGGAGGCTACAAGAAAGTACATTGAAGAGGGCAAGGATCTTCAGGGCAAGGGCTTTGACCCAAGAAAGCTTCTCAACCCTGGTTTCGAGGCTATCAAGGCTAAGGTCAAGGAGAAGATGGAACTCTTCGGTTCTGTTGGCAAGGCTTAATTAATAGCTAAATTAACGTAAATAAACGGGCTGTCGTTTCGGCGGCAGCCTTTTTATGTTATTTTATTTTCCAATTAAATAGAGTGTAACCTAGATCAACCACTCACAAATAAAAACAAGGAGATTTTTTTATGGAAATTTTCAGTGCACGTCGTTTAACAAACATGGGACTTGTTGCAGCGATATACGTTGCGGCAACAATGCTTTGCAGCTCACTTGCATACGGACAGGTACAGTTCCGCATATCTGAGGTTTTGATGCTACTTTGTTATTTCAACAAGGATTACATCATTTCGCTTTCTATAGGTTGTTTGATAGTCAATCTATTCAGTACGCTCGGAATGGTGGACGTAGTATTTGGAACGCTTGCTACAGTTGTGGCAGCGGTTCTTATCTATCTGCTGAGAAACAAGGTAAATCTTGTAGTTGCGTCGCTTTTCCCGGTGATATCAAATGCGGTGATAGTTGGCTTTGAGCTGACATATGTCTTCAAGACGCCGCTTCTTGTGAACATGGGCTGGGTAGCCTTAGGCGAATTTGTATGCGTAACGATAGTTGGTGTAATACTTATCAAGGCGCTTATGAAGAACAAGTATTTCAGCAAGCTTGTGACTTTCGGCATGAGTGATCAGGCTCTTAGTGAGCAGTTTAAAAACGGGTGATGATTCCGATATAAAAATCAGCCTGACTTTTTAGTCAGGCTTTATTTTTTGGCGTTTTTATCGAAAAAACTGCGAAAAAGTATTGACAAAGTACGTGTAATATGATATAATAAATACGTTGCATTGAGCAACGTTAAATATGCGGATGTGGCGGAATTGGCAGACGCGCTAGCTTCAGGCAGCGTAACGACAGTGAATTTATTTGCTTGGCTGCTTTCTGGTTCATCATAAATGTGGATTAGTGTGATAAGCACCCACCTCGGTTTTGGATTTGAGCCGAGTAAAAGTTTCAAATTTTTATATGCGGATGTGGCGGAATTGGCAGATGCGCTAGCTTCAGGCAGCGTAACGACAGTGGATTTATCTGCTTGCCGATTTCCTGTTCATATATCATGTGGAGCTGTTTGTGAAAAGCCCACCTCGGTTTTAGATTTGAGCCGAGTAAGAAGTTTCAAATTTTTATATGCGGATGTGGCGGAATTGGCAGACGCGCTAGCTTCAGGTGCTAGTGATCGCAAGGTCATGTGGGTTCAAGTCCCGTCATCCGCACCACGAAAAGCTCGATTTTATCGGGCTTTTTTCTTTTGCTCCAGTAAAAATAAATGGGCAGACGCGCTGGCTCTAAGAACGGTTTTTAACTGATTTTATGCTAAAACGCACTACCATAGCTAATGCGTCTGTCGGTTAATATATTCA
Organism: Ruminococcus sp. CAG:57; assembly: GCF_000435935.1. Taxonomy (NCBI): domain Bacteria; kingdom Bacillati; phylum Bacillota; class Clostridia; order Eubacteriales; family Oscillospiraceae; genus Ruminococcus; species Ruminococcus sp. CAG:57. The sequence continues at coordinate 8,328 of NZ_FR890784.1, forward strand.
TATATGCAACGAAAAATCCGCAGGCGATACTGCGGATTTCGTTTTAATTTCTATGCTATTTCTAATTCGTCCGTTGGTTCAATAAACACGCTGACAGTTCCATTAAACTCTCCGTTCATCTCGAACCTGATGTCAAGACTTTTATCTTCGTTTTGATGAATGAAAATCCGCTTGACTAACATTCTTAGATTGATATCCGAAATCGTACCCTCGGACAGGATTTCATCAAGTATCTGTGTTGTGTTTTTAAGCTGTTCTTTTCTCTGTTTGCAGATTTTGTCATACTCTTTAAGATCAGTTATCCGTTTTTCAATAGCGGATATTTCTTCTTCACGCTTTGTAATCATATTGTTGTAGACCTGCGAGTGTTCTCTGTCTCCAATACGTTCAATTATCAAATCTTCAATCTGCTGTCTAAGCGATAAAATTTTATCATTGAGCTGCTGTATCTGACGTTCGTACAGCGGCTTT
>NZ_FR890785.1:0-270 GCF_000435935.1 Ruminococcus sp. CAG:57
AGATAAAGATAGAAAGAGAAAAATAGATATGAGAGAACAGGATATTATAAAGCAATTTCAGGCGTCGGGAAAATCATTTCACGAGTTTTTTGAAGAAAATCAAGACTTAGTAATGACAGCCTATACGGACGATATGGATACGCCATATTATAGCAAACATATTGAACGTCATTGGCTGTCTGAAAAAATCTACATAGAACGTAGATTTGGCTCTGATACTTTTGGTGATAGAACTGCCAAAACTGAAGACATCGTTTTAGTTAAGGTTTA
>NZ_FR890785.1:316-641 GCF_000435935.1 Ruminococcus sp. CAG:57
ACACGATAGACAAGATGAGTTGGGAAAAGAGTCTGAAATTGCCTGTCGAAACGAACACCATAGAAAACTATCTTCTTGAAGATTTAAAACCTTCCGAAAGTCCTTTTATACTTTCAACATTTTCCGATTTGCTTGGCGAGAAATACATTAAAGAAGCATATCTCAAAAGTTGTATTCGAGAGGCAGAAGAAGCGTTAGCTGAATTGAGCGCATATGACGAAATCTCCCCTTATGGTGGGCTTGATGTTACAGTTGGAACATTTGAGTCTTATTTGAGAGAAAATCTTGATAATGCTCAGGAAATGGGCTATGCAAGTGTCGGAGA
>NZ_FR890785.1:712-2045 GCF_000435935.1 Ruminococcus sp. CAG:57
TAGGTTTGATAGACGAAAAACGGAGAAAAAATGTTATTAATGAGATTTATGATAGTGCAGAGAGCATTAAGCAGGACTACGAAAAAGGTTTGATGTCAAAAGATGATGTAAAATATCTTGCAAAGCGACACGATCCTGTGGTTGATGAGCCAAAGCGAATCGCTGATAGTCTGTTTGAAATTAAAGAAATGTCAAAAAAGAGAGAAAAGTTGTCAGCGGCAATAAAGCTTTACTCTGCCAAGAGTGAATATTACAAAAATCACGGCAATCTAAAAGAGTTAAAAACTATTGACGATAAAGTTGCGGCTTGCATAGAGTGTAATGATTGTTATTCTAAGCATATTGAAGAAACATATAACAGCGTTTTACCATATCTTTCACATACTAATGGTATTCAGTATTTGAAAACTGAAGATATACCTATTTCCATACATATGAATGGAATAAAAGCGGATTTTGATGAACCTAGAATAACTACGGATGCAGATGCAAATCACAAAGTTATTTGGGATTGTGTTTTTTATAAAGTAGAGAAACCTTCCGTGGACGTTCCCTCATTACACGAGTCCATTTACTTCAAGGCGGAAGCGTGTGATGAATTGTATCGGCTTATTGGTGAAGAGCCACCAAAAAGGTATGAAGGTATTCAGGCGGTCAATTTACCACCTGAAATAGCGAAAAAAGTTGATTTAACCTTAAAATTTATCGACACTGAAGATTACGAGTCAAGTGTTAGGGTTGTAAGCAAGATTGATGAAATCAAAGGCAGAATTAGCTCTGCTGAGGCTGACATGGAAAATTTAAAAGATATAAAGCCTAATCTTTGGAATAAAGTTTTTAGACATTCTGAAGTTAAGAAAAGAGAAATCTCATCAGCCAATCTGAGGAATAACAAGATTGAGTTAGAACAAGTATATGATGAATTGAACAAAATAACTCAGAAAATGATGTGTGAAAACTTTGAAGATGATTCAGAAAATCGCACTACCAAGGAAAGCATAGAAATAGATTATCCCGAAGAAAAAAGTCTTGACGAAAACATGGACTTTAATCAGCTATCTTCTTTTTTAGATAATGAAGAGGAAGAGCAAGATGAAGTCCTTGACCTCACAAGTAAGTCAGGGAGGTCGCTTTAATGAAACGTGCTGTAAAGCAAATGCTTCCTGTATATGTTCTTTCGCTCTTAGCTAATTTTGTATCGGCAATAGTTATATTATGCTATGGTATGCCATATTCAGGACCATGGGAGTTTTTTTATAAGCGAGTAATTTTTGTGATTTTCTCAGTTGTCACCTCATTGTTGATCTGCGTATGGGGGACACAAAGACTAAAA
>NZ_FR890786.1:0-1097 GCF_000435935.1 Ruminococcus sp. CAG:57
CTGTGCCTTTGACGACCCTAGACTTACCCTCTATATTGAGGACGGTCTGAAATTCGTTCGCCGCAAGGAAAATGAATATGACCTTATTATAGTTGACTCCACCGACCCGTTTGGACCGGGAGAGGGACTTTTTACAAAAGAATTTTACGGCAACTGCTCAAAGGCGCTCACAGATCAGGGAATATTGATAAACCAACATGAAAGCACTTATTATGATTCCTATGTGGATATGGTAAAGCGCACACACAGAAGAATAGGCAGTGCGTTCCCGGTTTCAATGGTCTATCAGACACATATACCTACCTATCCGTCGGGTCATTGGCTTTTCGGCTTTGCTTCTAAAAATCTTCACCCTATATATGACCTTAAGGCTGATGAGTGGAAAAAATTCGGCATAAAGACAAGATATTATAACACAGAGCTTCACAAGGGCTGTTTCGCACTGCCGAATTACGTCCTTGATGTACTTGAGGACTGTGACTAAAGGAGAAAAGTATGGAAAAAAATGTTCATACCTTTATAGGCTGTGATTGTGAATATGATGATTCAAAGATAGTCCTTTTCGGCGCACCATATGACAGCACAACTTCGTTCAGGCCGGGTACAAGATTTGCAAGCTCTGCAATGCGCAATGAGAGCTTCGGCATTGAGACTTATTCACCGTATCAGGATAAGGATCTCCTTGATGTGAATGTGTTCGACAGCGGCGACCTTGAACTGCCATTTGGCAATCCTGAGGGCGCACTGAGGGATATCCAAAGCCGTACATCAGAAATACTTGATGACGGCAAAGTGCCTTGCATGATAGGCGGCGAACACCTTGTCACTCTCGGTGCAGTTAGAGCTGTGGCAGAGAAATATCCAGATCTGCATATCGTTCACTTTGACGCTCATGCCGATCTGAGGGACGATTACCTTGGAGTGAAAGAGTCACACGCCTGTGTGCTTCATAGATGCTGGGATATTGTGGGCGACGGAAAGATATATCAATTTGGCATCAGAAGCGGTGACAGGGACGAGTTCAAGTTTGCGAAAGAGCATACTTTCATGGAAAAGTTCGGCTTTTTCAGACTTGACAGCATAGTGAAAAAACTTCA
>NZ_FR890786.1:1194-1376 GCF_000435935.1 Ruminococcus sp. CAG:57
AACGGGTACTCCTGAGGCAGGGGGAGTTACTTTCAAGGAGCTTATGTTTGCAGTGGAGGAAGTCGCAAAGCTCAATATCGTGGGCTTTGATGTGAATGAGCTGTCCCCTGTATACGATCAGACAGGACGTTCAACGGCACTTGCCTGCAAGCTGCTGAGAGAGATACTTTTGTATTTTTATA
>NZ_FR890786.1:1428-20765 GCF_000435935.1 Ruminococcus sp. CAG:57
AAAATAGAAAGGAATGATCTAATATGTCAAGAGCATTGATAATCGGTGCAGGCGGAGTTGCAGGTGTAGTTATACACAAGTGTTGTCAGAACAGCGAGGTATTTACTGATATCTGTATCGCCAGCAGAACAAAGTCAAAGTGCGATAAATTCAAGGAGGAACTTCAGGATAAGACAAAGACAAATATCACAACTGCACAGGTGAACGCAGACAACGTGCCTGAGCTTGTTGCTCTTATGAAAGAATATAAGCCTGATATTTGTATCAACGTGGCTCTGCCTTATCAGGATCTCCATATCATGGACGCTTGTCTTGAGTGTAAAGTAGACTATGTTGACACAGCAAACTATGAGCCAGAGGACACTGCAAAGTTTGAATACAAGTGGCAGTGGGCTTACAGAGAGAGATTTGAAAAGGCTGGTATCACAGCGCTTCTCGGATCTGGCTTTGACCCAGGTGTAACAGGTGTTTTCTGTGCATATGCTCAGAAGCATTATTTTGATGAAATAAACTATATAGATATCCTCGACTGCAATGGAGGCGATCATGGCTATCCATTCGCAACGAACTTCAATCCTGAGATAAACATAAGAGAAGTTTCTGCAAAGGGTTCTTATATTCAGGACGGCAAGTGGGTAGAAACTGAGCCAATGGAGATAAAGAGAGTTTATAACTTCGATCAGGTTGGCGAAAAGGATATGTATCTTCTTCACCACGAGGAGCTTGAATCACTGGCTCTCAACATCAAGGGTATCAAGAGGATTCGTTTCTTTATGACATTTGGTCAAAGCTATCTTACACACCTTAAGTGCCTTGAGGACGTGGGTATGACTTCTATCGAGCCTATCGACTTTGAGGGCAAGAAGATAGTACCGCTACAGTTCCTTAAAGCAGTTCTTCCTGATCCAGCTTCACTCGGTCCAAGAACAAAGGGTAAGACAAATATCGGTTGTATCTTCCAGGGCAAAAAGGACGGCAAGGACAAGACATATTACGTTTACAACGTATGCGATCATCAGGAGTGCTATAAGGAAGTCGGTTCACAGGCTATCTCCTACACAACAGGCGTGCCTGCAATGATAGGCGCAATGATGATACTCACAGGCAAGTGGAAAAAGCCGGGCGTACACAATATAGAGGAGTTTGATCCGGATCCATTCATGGACGCACTTAACAAGTGGGGTCTGCCTTGGACAGAGAACTTTGATCCTGTTCTTGTTGACTAATAGGAGAACAAAAAAATGAAGATCGAAGAAGCTTTTGCGAGATATCTCGGACAAGAGGTTCTTGTTTATACAGTTTCGCAGGGAGGTTCGCTTTCATCAGTTATAGACTGCACACTTGAAGAGATAGGCGATGGCTGGGTAAGAGTTACTCAGGGTGATGATAGAAACGAAAGTATCGTGAATACAGCCAATATCATCAGGATAAGAGAGTATCCACGAAACAAAAACGGCAAAAAGAAAATGGTTTTTGATTAAAGGTGACGAAAAGTGAAAACCAAAACAAAAAAAATGATAGCACCAGTTGTGATAGTTGCTTTGATATCTATTTATTATATAGCTATTGGCGTTATTTTTGCATATATGAATGGTGTTCCTATGCTTGCAAAGATAATTGCTCTGGTAGTTCCTGCCTTGCTGTCAGGCGTTGCGATAACGGTGCTTATTCAGCGTATAAAAGAAATAAAGAAAGGCGAAGATGATGATCTTAGTAAATACTGATTATATTTCTGGCAAAAAGCTTGAAATGCTTGGGCTTGTCAAAGGCTCAACTATCCAGACCAAAAATGTCGGAAAGGATATCATGCAGAGCTTTAAAAATCTTGTTGGCGGAGAACTTACAGCCTATAATGAGATGATGAATGATGCAAGAGCTCTTGCCACGAAGAGAATGGTGGTTGAAGCTGAACAAATGGGTGCTGATGCAGTAGTTAATATAAGATATGCTTCATCTGCTATTGCGGCAGGCGCGGCTGAGGTCATTGCATACGGAACAGCAGTAAAATTTATGGGGGACGAGTAAATGATATTGATGATAGACGATGTTAAAATGGTAAATGCTGATATGTTTTACCCATATGTCAGCAAGGCGCTTGCTCATGATATGGATTCTATAGCTAACGGCGACAAGCTTTATGAGAAGCTTTGTGAAGTCGAAGAGCCATTGGAAATAATGATACATGACTTTGACGATATTCCTAAGGAGAGTCTTGAATTTGCCAAGAGTGTTCTTAGTGTTTTTATGGACGCAAGAATGAAAAACAAAAATATTACAGTAAACTTTATCAACGATGGTTCATATAGATGAGCCGTGGAGGAAAAGAATGTTTGATATTTCTAAGGTGAAAACACCTTGTTATGTTGTTGACGAAGCAAAGCTTCTAAAAAATCTGACTATCTTGGATAATGTCATGGAGAAAACGGGTTGTAAAATACTTTTGGCACAGAAAGCTTTTTCCATGTATAGCACATATCCTATGATATCACAGCACTTGAAAGGCACTACCGCAAGCGGTCTTTATGAGGCAAAGCTTGGCAGGGAAGAGTTTGACGGAGAAGTTCATGTTTATTCTCCTGCATACACAGAAAAGGACATGAATGAGCTTGTTCAGATATGCGATCATATCGTGTTCAACTCACCAAAACAGTGGCAGAAATTCAAGGGCATTGTTGAAAAAAGCGACAGGAAGATATCCTGCGGAATAAGGTGCAATCCTGAGTATTCGGAGATCGAAACGGATATTTACAATCCATGCTTCAAAAATTCAAGGCTCGGAACAACTTTAGATAATTTTGATGACAGTCTTATTGATGGCATAGATGGTCTGCATTTTCATACTATGTGTGAGCAAGGCTCTGATGTGCTAAAAAGAACGATACCACATATTGAGGAGAAGTTCGGCAAGTATCTTTACAATATGAAATGGATAAATCTTGGTGGTGGACATCACATAACCCGTGATGACTATGACCTAGATACCCTTATCGAGTGTGTGAATTATCTTCATGACAAATATGGTGTTCAGGTCTATCTCGAACCGGGCGAGGCTGTTGCACTCAATGCAGGATATCTTGTTTCAGAGGTGATAGACACGGCTAAAAACGGCATGGATCTTGCTATCCTTGATGCATCAGCAGCCTGTCATATGCCTGACGTTCTGGAAATGCCTTACAGACCAAATGTTGTTGGTTCAGGTGTTGCAGACGAAAAGCCTTACACCTATCGCCTTGGCGGCCCGACCTGTCTTGCAGGTGACATAATCGGGGACTATTCCTTTGACGAGCCTCTTAAAGAGGGTGACAGGCTTGTTTTCTGTGATATGGCTATATATTCCATGTGTAAAAACAACACTTTCAACGGAATGCCTTTGCCGTCAATATATCTTCAAAAGCTTGACGGCGAGTTGGAGCTTATAAAAGAGTTCGGCTATGATGATTTTAAAATGAGATTATAAGGAAAAGCGGTCTGATTTTTGGTCAGATCGCTTTGTTTATGTTTTATTTATGCAAGGCAGTGTTTTTCGATTTCTTTCATAACGCTGTTGTCATTGTTTGAGCCTGTCATGAAATTTGCTACCTTTTTAATAGACTCATGAGCATTTGACATTGCAAAGCTGTAGTAAGAATTGTTGAGCATATCAACATCGTTAAGATAATCGCCGAAAGCCATGGTTTCTTCGTATCGTACTCCAATGCGGTTTTCTATGGTTCGCAGTGCAGTGCCTTTTGTTACACCTTTATTCATTATATCCGTCCAGTATTTACCTGAAAGCTGCACGTTGAAATTTTCGCCGAAGCGTTCTTCGAGCTTGCAGTAGCCGTCATTTTCAATGCCGCTTTCTTCAAAAACGGCTATCTTGAAAATATCATCGTCAACAAGGGTGAGATCATCCATCTTTACTTGATTTACATAGTATGAAGCTATTTCTTGGTGCTGACTATCATTTCTTGAGTTATGCCATGTGCCATTTTTTCCGCAAAGAAGGACTGTAAGTCCTAATTTGTCGCAAAATCTAACAGCTTCTTTAACGGTATCCTTTGGCAACACTGAAACCGAAAGAAGTTTTCCTTTATCAACAACATATGCACCATTGTCGCAAATAAATGTCATGTCGTCAAGATATTCAGAAAACTGTTTTTTTAGCGTGCAGTAGCTTCTGCCACTTGAAATAACAAATCTGATATTTTTATTAAACAGCCGTTTTACTATGTTGTCAAAATTTTCGGGAAGCTGCTTGTTATCGTCAAGCAAAGTGCCGTCCATGTCAGTTGCAATAAGTTTTATCATTGTTTTCCTCCGTGATCATTGTTATGCTCAGACATTCATATTATAATGTATTTCTATACTATTTTCAATTATTTTTGATTTTTGACAAAAAACTTTGTCGATTTTAATATATTTACTCCATATAAACAAAAGCACATTGAGATTATTGTACAGTTAAATTATTTGAACATACATAAAATGTAAATTGTTTTACGCGATTATTACAAAAGTGAAAAATAGCTGAAATTTCAGCTTAATTTGTTGACATTAAGGTTCAATGGGAGTAAAATATACTTTGTTCAAGGAATATTGCCCTTAAATTAGTTGGCTTGTTTGAGGAAAGTTTTGTGTATTTCACTGAAAAGGTTTTAATATGCTTGACTTTTATCAGAAAAAATTATACAATATTCTTTGCGACTGAATAAAGTAAATAGAAAAGGAGATATAAATGAATAAGGTCATAACAAAGATCCGCAGCGGAATAGGCGGATATCTGAAGGATAACATCTTGTTTCTAACATTTGTATTTGCATCTGTTCTGAATGGATTTCTTCTTAGAGCATTTACTGTTAAGTTTAATTACAGCCAGATAAAACCGCTCATGGCTGATATGGCAGTTATACTGTTGCTTGCTCTAATTTCATATGTGTTTAAAAAGCCAAGAAAGCAATTTGTATATTTGCTTATACTCACCATAATTTTTTCTATTCTTTGTACGGCAAATTCTATATACTATACAAATTATAAGTCGTTTATCTCAGTGTCGCTTATTTCAACGGCTTCACAGCTCGGCGGAGTAATGGACGCTGTTACTGAGAACATCATGGAACCAAAGGATCTTATTTTCCTGTGGGATATCCCTGTTATCATAGTTGTGTACATACTTCTTAAAAGACGTACAAGAGATTATATCACCGAGGTCAAGGAAAAGAGAAAGCGCCGTGGATATGCTCTTGGAACATTTTGTGTTTCCATAGGTCTTGCAGGAATATTTTGCTCAACACTTACCGGCACTGATTATTCAAGACTTGCTAAGCAGTGGAACAGAGAATATGTTCTTGGCACTTTTGGTCTTTACACATATCAGTTCAGCGATGTTATTTCCTGCACTCATGCGAAAATAAATATGATGTTTGGTTACGAGGAAAGCGAGGAGGTTTTCAATAAGTTCTATGACGATAAGTCAAAGACTGAAGAAACTTCTGAAAAGAGTAACAAGTACACGAATATTTTCAAGGATAAGAACATTATAGTTATCCACGCTGAAAGTTTTCAGCAATTCTGTATGGATACATATATAAACGGAGAAGAGCTTACACCTAATATGAACAAGCTTGCGAGAGAGGGTCTTTATTTTTCAAATTTCTACGCTCAAGAGAGTGTGGGAACAAGCTCAGATAGCGAGTTTACCTTTGCTTCTTCACTTATGCCAGCTTCAAGCGGTACAGTTGCTATCAACTATTGGGACAGAGATTACACAACTACCCAGAAAATGCTTAAGAAGAAGGGCTATTATACTTTCAGTATGCACGGCAACAACGGCTCTTACTGGAACAGACTTAATCTACATCATTCCCTTGGTTATGATGATTTCTTTAACTATAACAAAGATTTTAACATTGATGAAACTATTGGTCTTGGTCTGTCAGACAAATCGTTCTTCAGACAGGCAGTGCCAAAGATCGAGAAGATAAACAAGGAGCATGATAAGTGGTATGGTGCGTTCCTTATGCTCACAAACCATACGCCGTTTACTGACATTGAGCGTGTGAGCGACTATGAGGTAGATTTCAAGTATAAGATGTTCAACGAAGAGGATGGAATGTATGAGGAAAAATCTGCACCGTTCCTTGAGGGTACAAAGCTTGGATCTTATTTTAAGTCTGTTCACTATGCAGATCAGGCTATTGGTCAGTTCATGACAGAACTTGACAATGCAGGACTTCTTGATAACACTGTTGTTGTTATTTATGGTGACCATGACGCAAAAATAAAGGCAGAGGAGTATGACCGATATTTCAACTATAATCCATTTACTGATTCTGTTCTTACTGAGGATGACGAGGGCTATGTTCCTGTTGACGATTTCTACTACAATCTTAACAGAAAAGTGCCGTTCATAATATGGTCGAAAGACGGCGGATATGAGCCTACAGAGGTCAAGCAGATAATGGGTATGTATGACGTTCAGCCAACACTTGGAAATATGTTTGGCTTCTCAAATGTCTATGCACTTGGTCATGATATCTTTTCTGTTGCTGATAACGAGGAAAATGTTGTTATCTTCCCAAACGGCAATTTTGTAACAGATACTGTTTACTATGATAGCCAGAAAAACACATATTTTGATCTTACGGATTACAAAAATGTGGCAACGGCGGTGTCATGCAATCAAGTATATAAAGATGATCCTAACCCAGTGTATATGGACGACGATCAGGGTCTGTTCAAGACCACTGTGAATGAAACGTACTGTCAGGATTCTTGTAACGCACGAATAAACGATGGTGTTGTGGACGAGGATTATATCAGTAACTATTCAAATTATGCCGAGGAGCGAATTAACATCTCCAATGCTATAATCTACTATGATATGATATATAAGACCGACCACGGTTTCAGCAACAACAATATGAACAGTGACAATTCATCGTCAGGTGCTAATTCTGTTTTTGCACCGCCTGAGAATAAGAGAACATTTGGCAGACACGCTGCATAATAAAAATCGGAGCAGAGTATGACACTCGGCTCCGGTTTTTTTGTATCTTAAAAAGCATAAAAAAAAGACTAGCGAAGCTAGTCGATTTTTTGGAATATTCAAGCATTAAGCTCTTTCTACCTTACCTGAACGCAGGCATCTTGAGCAAGCGTAAATGTGACAAGGAGTGCCGTTTACAACAGCTTTAACTCTCTTTACATTTGGCTTCCAAGTTCTGTTTGTTCTTCTGTGTGAGTGTGATACCTTGATACCAAAAGTAACGCCCTTACCGCAGATTTCGCATTTTGCCATTACGCTGCACCTCCTTTACCCTTAAAAATGCAATACTATTATTCACAATATTAAATATTATAGCATAACTGAAAAGAAATTGCAAGAGCTTTTTGAGATTTTTTTTGAAATTTCCGTAAAATCGCATATATTTATCGTTTTCGATTAAAAATAAAGACAAAATGCCTTGAAATTTCATTGAAAATAGTGTATAATTACACTTGTGGTTTGTGTAATTTTGTTTTGAAATGACAGGAGGTCATGAAAATATGGATCCGCAGAAAATTCTTGATTACGGTGCAAAGCTCATCGTAATTTTCATGTGTATACCTATCCATGAGTACGCTCACGCATGGGCGGCAACAAAGCTTGGGGATGATACCCCACGTTATCAGGGTAGACTTTCCCTTAACCCTCTTGCACATCTTGACCCTATTGGTGCATTGTGCATATTCTTCATAGGTTTTGGTTGGGGTAAACCTGTTCAGGTAAACCCTATCAGGTTTAAGAATTACAGGAAGGGCATGGCACTCACGGCAGCCGCAGGTCCTATCTCAAATATCATAATGGGACTTATCGGAATAGTTCTTTATAAGCTTTTCTATGTGCTTTATATAGTGCATTATTCTATAGCTTTTTACTATGTGTCGCTTATATTATATTACTTTACAGCTATAAACGTGGGACTTGCAGTGTTCAACCTTATACCTATCCCGCCGCTTGACGGTCAGAAGATACTTTCTTACTTTACAAGCAGTAAGGTAGATCGCTTTATGGCACAGTATCAGAACTATATCGCTATTGCATTTATGATACTTGTTGTAACAGGCGTTCTTGATACGCCTATAGGTTGGTTACAAAATGGTATGTTCTGGATAATGGATAAGCTTACGTTCTGGGTTGACCCTATACTAAAAGCGATATTTTTGAAATAAAACTGTTCATGAAAGGAAAAACGTAAATGAGTGCTGCTCAGTTCAAGCTGGATATGTTTGAAGGACCGCTTGACTTGCTTCTTCACCTTATCAGCAAGCACAAACTGAATATTTACGATATTGAGATATCTTTGCTCCTTGAACAGTATATGGACTATATCAATGATCTTGACCACGAGGATTATGAGGATGCCGCTGATTTTCTTGAAATGGCGGCACGCCTTATATACATAAAGACCTGTTCGCTTCTGCCTCATGACGAGGAGTCAAAAGAGCTTAAAAAAGAGCTTGAAGGCAGGATCATCGAGTATTCTCTGTGCAAACAGGCTGCACAGACTCTCCGTGAAGTTTACGTTGGTGACCTTGTTTTTATAAGGACAGCGATAAAGCTTCCTGTAAACAAGACCTATACCCGTGAGCATGACCCTCAGTGCCTTTATGACGCTTATATGGGCATATCAAAGAAAGCCCGTGAGAGCGTTCCGCTGAAAGCGAAGATGTTTGAGCCGATAGTTTCACATAAGATAGTATCGGTCACATCGAAGATAATCCATGTCCTTAAAAGACTTTATAAGCATGGTGAATGCGATATGGGCGACCTTTATGACGGCATGACGGAGAAAAGTGAGAAAGTCGCTACTTTTCTTGCTATATTGGAGCTTACAAAGTCTGGCAGGATATTTCTCAATGACGATAACTCAAAGATTTTTTTCAACAAGGCTTCAAAGAACAAAAAAGTCGAGTCCGACTTCGATAAGCCTGTTGTTATCGAAAGCGAAACGACAGAAGCTGTCCCCGAGCCTGAGCCTATAGAAAATATACTTGACGATGAGCCTGCAGATGAGATAGAAGAAGTTGCTGATGTTGACGCAGAGCGTGAAGAAGCTTCTCAGTCAAAGCGGTATATATCTGCAAAATCCGAGCGCATATCAGGTGAAGTTATTGCGGCGTATGCTCCTGTGAAATCAGCTGAGGAGGTCATGGCTGAAATGGAGCAGATATCTGAAAAGATAGACAGTGTTGTTTTATATACCGAGCCTGTTATGGCAAAGCCTGAGCCCGAACAGCCTGATGAAGCCACTATGGAGGAGATAAGGCTGATCGAACAGCTTGCGGATATTACCCCTGATACTGTATTCAAGCCGAACTATTGGGCAAAAAGAAGATATTATTGGGGATATTCACCTGTGGGCGATGACGGAGACAATAATTTCTGGTGCTACGGATAAAATAAGAAAAGGGATAATCTATGGAACATTCAAATATACAGGCAGCCGTCGAGGCTGTGCTTTTTGCAAGCGGAGAGCCTGTGGAGAGCGAGAAGCTATGCGAGGCAGTTGGTATCGTCAAAGATCAGCTTGAGGAAGCTCTTGGCTCTTTGGCAGATAAATACAGCAAGGCTGAAAGCGGAATTACGCTTCTGAGCCTTAATGGGTCATATCAGCTTGCCACAAAAGAAGAGCTTGCGACATTCATAAAGGCGGCTTTGGAGATAAAGAAAAACTCTGTTCTTAGCCCTGCGGCAATGGAGACGCTGACAATAGTCGCATACAATCAGCCTGTAACAAAGGGCTTTGTCGAACACGTCAGGGGAGTTGACTCCTCGGGAGTTGTAAATTCTCTCGTAGATAAGGGTTTGCTTGCAGAAGCGGGAAGACTTGACCTGCCTGGCAGGCCTATTGCATACAAGACGACGGACAATTTTCTCCGTTGTTTCAGGCTGTCAAGCCTGGACGATCTGCCGCCTATCCCTGATAAGCAGGAGCAGATAACCATTGACGAGATAACAAAAGAGAATGATACGGAAGAATAAAGTATGACCATGAGGGGAGATGATAACGATAATTGTTTTATGGATACTGCTTGGTATTATAGCGGTTATTGTTATCCTGCTGCATTTTTCCATTACGGCACAGATAGATCTGAATAAAAAAGGCTTTGATCTTAAAGTACGGTATATGTTTTTTGACATTTATCCACGAAAGCCTAAGAAGAAAAAACAGAAAAGATCAAAAAAAGCTGAACTGCCTGAGGATAGTTTTGATGATTTTGAGGAGTTTGAGGACAATATTGAAGAAAGCTTACCTGTCCCACAGACTGATGATACGACAGATAAAACAGGAGAAGTGTCCGAGCAAATTGTTGAAGCTAAGCCTGAAAAAATAGAAAATAATGAAGCAGATGAAAATGTCAGCGTGACTGAGGTAGAGGATAAGCAGGAAGATATCGCTGATATTGATACTGATACCAATGTTGAAGCTGGTGCAGAGGACAAACCCGAGGAAATAACTGTGAAGCAGGAGAAAAAGGGCTTTGTCGGAAAGCTTTTTCATAAAAAGGATAAGGGTGAAAAGAAGCCGGTTTCCAAATCTAAAGAAAAGAAAAAAAGCAAGTTCTATGAGCTGAAAGCGCAGTATAAAAAGGTGAAGCCTTATATTCCCATGGGCTGGAAATATTTCAAAAAGCTTCTGAAAGCTATACGCTTTACAGACACAAGGATAGTTCTTGACGTTGGAAAAGAGGACGCTTACGAAGCGGCTATGCTATACGGCAAGGTGCAGGCAGGGCTTTTCAATACTATTGCAATACTTGCGGGTGTTTTTACAGTAAAGCTTAAAAAAGCTGATGTGAACTGCATTTTTGATGAAAAAAAGTTCGGATATGACGTTCATACCTTAGTCAGGGTAAGACCAAGCACTTTGATAGCAATAGGGTTTTGCACGGGCGTTAATTTTCTTAAAATATATCTTTCAGGCAGACGTAAGAAAAAGCGTGCTGCCAAGCGTCGCAGTAAAGAGCTTGCGGCTAAAAAGAATGAAGTTAAAGCAACAAATTGAAATACGAAAGGTTGAGAAAAATGAGCGAAAGTACAAAGATCGAGGGACTTGTTAAAACTGCAATGGACAAGGTCCGTGAAATGGCAGACTGCGAGACTGTTGTGGGCAAGCCTATCGTTACCGCAGATGGTACTACTATAATCCCAGTTTCAAAGATATCAGTGGGCTTTGCGTCGGGTGGCTCTGACTTGCCAACAAAAAGCACAAAGGAAACGTTCGGCGGTGGCTCAGGCGGAGGAGTAACTATCCAGCCTATCGCTTTTATCGCTGTTTACAAGGGCGAAGCAAAGCTTTTACAGCTTTCGATGAATGCGACAAAGGAAAACGCTATCATAAATATGGTACCTGAGGTGATAGATAAGATAACAGATTTTCTTGGCAAAAAGTCTGACGACGAGGACGAAGACGAGGAATAATTTTACTGAATTTTAAAAGCACAAGTGAGCAAACTAATCCTTGAAATTGATTTTAAGGGTGTGGTTTGTTTGAAATGCGTGACGGTATTTATTTGTACGGTCATGATGATGTGCTTTTGCTGTATGAATGTCAGTGCTGACGATCTCAGTGAGATATCCGCGAAGAGTGCTATAGTTATAGACGGTGAAACAGGTGATGTGCTGTTCGAGAAAAACGCCTATGAAAGGCGTCCGATGGCAAGCACTACCAAAATAATGTCTGTGCTTCTTGTGCTTGAAAGTGGTGAAGATCTTGACAAGCAGTTCGTGGTAGACAGCGAAGCTATAAAGGTCGAAGGCTCGTCCATGGGTCTTCAAGATGGTGACAAAGTCACTCTACGCGATCTATGCTGTGGCATGCTTCTTCCAAGCGGAAATGACGCTGCAAATGCTGCTGCGGTAAGAGTGGCAGGAAGTATCGGCAAGTTCGTTCAGCTTATGAACAAAAAGGCTGAACAATTGGAGCTTAATGATACTCATTTTGTAACGCCGTCAGGGCTTGATGATGATACAGATGAGCATTATTCCACTGCAGCGGATATGGCAAAGCTTGCAGCGGAAGCAATGAAAAATGAAGATTTTAGGGCTATATGCCACCTTGAAAAGGTTGAGTTGTGCTATGGAAACCCACCGTATGACCGCTGGCTAATTAACTCAAACAAGCTTTTAAAAAGCTGTGAAGGTATTGTGGGCGTAAAAACGGGGTTTACGGACAAGGCGAGGAGATGTCTTGTTTCAGCCTGTGACAGAAAGAATAAAGAGCTTATATGCGTTACCTTGAATGCTCCTGATGATTGGAATGATCACTCAAAGCTCTATGATTATTGCTTTGATTTTGTATCTAAACAGAAGCTTCCACTGGATAAAAGTAGTTTTGATGTTGCAGTTGTTGGCGGAGTGAGCGACAGTGTGAAATGTAAGGTAGGGCATGCAAGTGCGGTGCTTTTGAACGGCAGGGCTTACAAAGTCAAGACAAAGATATATCTGCCAAGGTTTGTTTATGCGCCTGTGAAAAGTGGAGATAAAATAGGGCTGGCATTGTTTTACTACAATGATGTGGAAATAGCCCGAACGGATATCACGGCGGTGGAAGATTCGATGCTTGCAGAGCCTGAAAAGCCAGATATATTCCACTATTATCTAGATAAGCTGAAAAAATTGTTTGCATAACGGCTCAATGTGAGCCGTACATAAATAAGGAGAAAATATGGAAAAGATTCGTATACAGAAAATAATGTCTGACAGTGGTGTTTGTTCAAGAAGAAAGGCAGAGGAGTATATCTCAGAGGGAAGGGTAAAGGTCAATGGCAGACCTTGCAAGCTTGGCGACAAGGCTTTGGCAGGCAAGGATATAATCACCCTTGATGGGGAAAAAATATATGTTGCCAAGAAAAGACAGCTTTATTATATCATGCTCCACAAGCCAAGAGGATATGTTACCACAATGAGCGATGAGCTTGATAGAAAGTGTGTAACCGAGCTTCTAACAAAAGTGCCTGAAAGAGTTTATCCTATCGGCAGACTTGACAAGAACTCAGAGGGACTGTTGCTTTTCACAAATGACGGAAATTTTGCCAATGATATCATGCACCCTTCAAGGCATATCGCTAAGACTTATCGTGTTACAGTAAGACCTGACATAAACGATGAGCAACTCATAAAGCTTGCTTCAGGAGTTGAAATAGACGGCAAAATGACGCAGGAGTGTTCAGTTGTTGTGCTCGACAAACAGCCTGGCAGGGTTGTGCTTCAAATGACTATCCATGAGGGCAGGAACCGTCAGATAAGAAAAATGTGCGAAGCTGTGGGACTTGAAGTCGCAAGACTAAAGCGCACTGCCATCGGTCCGATTAAACTTGGTATGCTAAAACCAGGTGAGTATAGAGAGCTTAAACCTGACGAGCTAAGGGCTTTAAGGAATGCTATCACCAAAAAATAACGCTTATCGGGGGTCTCTTTTTGTCAGGAGGCCCTTTGTTATTGTGCAAAATGCTTAATAATATGCGTGTATCGATATTGATTATGCTACTAAACGTAAAATATGCGGAAATAGGTCAATTTACTCTTGTAAATTTGGCGAAAAAATAGTATAATATTAAGTGTATAAATATGATAAAATCCAGTAGTTTTGCGTTATTTTATCACAAAAATTATTTGAATGGAGGAAACTGTATGTCTGATTCAATTTCTACTCTTGCTGAGCTTAAAGCTGCGTCGCAGACTCCTACTGCTGCAAGAAACAGGCTGACATATTTGTTTGACGAAGGAAAATTTACAGAGCTTGACGCTTATGCTGCTGCGGGTGACTCCCTTGCTGGAGTTATTACTGCTTTTGGCTATGTTGAGGGTAATCCTGTATATGCTTTTTCTCAGGACGTGACTGTTAAGGACGGTGCTTTGACAGAGGCACAGGCAAAGAAGATAGCAAAGGTTTATGACCTTGCTGCTAAGACAGGTGTTCCTGTTGTCGGAATATTCGATTCTTATGGTGCTGACGTAAGCGACGGTTCAAAGGCTCTCAATGCTTATGGTGAACTGCTTATGTGGACTTCTAACCTTTCAGGTGTTGTTCCTCAGATAGCTGTTGTCGCTGGCACTTGTGCAGGCTGTGCAGCAATGCTCGCTGAGTCTGCTGACTTCACTGTTATCGCAAAGGATGCTGAGCTTTATGTTGCACCAAACGCAAACATAAAGAACTCTGCTGAAAATGCTGCTGAAAACGGCACTGCTGCTGTTGTTTGCGAGGACGATAAGGCTGCTGTTGAGGCTGCAAAGAGTATACTTACAAAACTTCCACAGAACAACCTTTCACCAGTACCAATGTATGAATTTGCTGATCCAACTGAGGCTGTTGGTGATGACGCTGATGGCATTGCAAAGGCTGTTTGCGATGGCGACAGTGTAAATGAGCTTAATGCTGAGTATGGCAAGGCTTCTTATACAGCACTTGCAACACTTGGCGGTGCTACAGTTGGCGTTGTTGCTACTAACAAGACAGGCGACAAGCTTACGTCTGCTGATTGCTCAAAGATCGCAAGATTTGTAAGAACTTGCGACGCTTACGCTATCCCTGTTGTAACTTTTGTTGATACAGAGGGCTTTAAGGCTGATGATGATACTGAGGCTTACGGTGCTGTGAAGGATATGGCAAAGCTTTGCCACGCTTACGCTGAGGCTACTACTATTAAACTTGCTGTTGTTACAGGTAAGGCTTATGGTCCTGCATTTATTGCACTTGCTGGTAAGGGTTCAAATGCTGATCTGTCATTTGCTCTTGATACAGCTGTTATCTCTGCACTTGCTCCTGTAACTGCTGTTGAGTTCCTCCAGCATGATGAGCTGAAGGGTGCTGCTGATCTTACTGCTGCAAGAAACACTCTTGCTGATAAGTTCGCTAAGGAGAATGCCTCTGCTGCTGTTGCTGCAAAGAATGGCTGCGTTGACGGTATAATCGCTAAGAACGAGATCAGACAGACACTTATGGATTCTATCGAGGTAATGGCTGGAAAGAGAATTTCCAGACTGCCTAAGAAACATAGCAATATTCAGTTGTGATAAACATATCAAATTAAAAAGATTGGTGGTTTTTTAAGATGAAAAGATATAATATTACAGTAAACGGAAAAGCTTATGACGTTGCAGTTGAAGAAGTCGGCGGAAGTGCCGCTGCTGCTCCTGTAGCC
The DNA here is from genome assembly GCF_000435935.1 of Ruminococcus sp. CAG:57. Classification (NCBI taxonomy): domain Bacteria; kingdom Bacillati; phylum Bacillota; class Clostridia; order Eubacteriales; family Oscillospiraceae; genus Ruminococcus; species Ruminococcus sp. CAG:57. Next base: position 16,597 of record NZ_FR890786.1, read on the forward strand.
GCTGCCCCTGTTGCAGCCGCTCCTGCTGCTCCAGCTCCAGCCGCTGCACCTGTTGCAGATGGCACAAAGGTAACAGCTCCAATGCCTGGTACTATCCTTGACATCAAGGTAGCTGTAGGCGACACTGTTAAGTCAGGTCAGGCTATTTGCGTACTGGAAGCTATGAAAATGGAGAATGACGTTAACGCTCCTTGCGACGGTAAGGTACTGAGCGTTAATACTACTAAGGGCTCTGCTGTTGAGACTGGTGCAGTTCTTGCTGTTATCGGCTAATAACATTCCTGAAAAATAACGAAAGGATCGATTTAAAATGGCAAAGCTTAAAATAACTGAAACTGTCCTCCGTGACGCTCATCAGTCACTTCTTGCTACAAGAATGTCAATGGACGATATGCGTGAGATACTCCCTGAGATCGACAAGATCGGTTTTTATTCTGCTGAGTGTTGGGGCGGTGCTACATTTGACTCATGTATCAGATTCTTAAATGAAGATCCATGGGAAAGACTTCGTATACTTAGAAAAGAAATGCCTAACACAAAGCTCCAGATGCTTTTCAGAGGTCAGAATATGCTTGGCTACCGTCACTATGCTGATGACCTTGTTGAGTATTTTGTACAGAAGTCTATTGCAAATGGTATTGATATTATCAGAATTTTTGACGCACTGAACGATATCAGAAACCTTGAAACAGCTATCAAGGCTGCTAAGAAGGAAAATGGTCACGCTCAGGTTGCTATCTCGTACACACTTGGCGAGGTATTTACTCATGAGTATTACATGAACTATGCAAAGCAGATTGAGAATGCAGGTGCAGATTCTATCTGTATTAAGGATATGGCGGCTCTTCTGACTCCATATGAGGCTGAAACACTTGTTAAGGACCTCAAGTCAGCAGTTAAGATCCCGATCCAGTTGCATACTCACTACACATCAGGTCTTGCTTCTATGTGCATCCTCAAGGCTGTTGAGGCTGGTGTTGACGGCGTTGATACAGCAATGTCACCACTTGCTCTTGGTACATCTCATGCACCAACTGAGTCTATCGTTGCTACATTCAAGGGCACTGAGTATGACACAGGTCTTGACCTTGTTAAGCTCAACGTGATAAGAGATTACTTCATGAAACTCAGAAAGAAGTACATCGACAACGGTCTGCTTGACCCTTCAATGCTCGCTACAAATACAAACGCACTTCTTTATCAGGTTCCTGGCGGAATGCTTTCAAACCTCCTTTCACAGCTGAAACAGGCTGGCAAGGCAGATCAGCTTGACGACGTTCTCAAGGAAGTTCCAAAGGTTCGTAAGGACGCAGGTTATCCACCACTTGTTACACCTACATCACAGATCGTTGGTACACAGGCTGTGTTCAACGTAATCATGGGCGAGAGATACAAGACAGTAACTAAGGAGTTCAAGGGACTTGTTAAGGGCGAGTACGGTAAGACACCAGTTGCTATCGACCCTGAGTTCCAGAAGAAGATTCTTGGCGACGAAGAGCCTATCACTTGCCGTCCTGCTGACCTTCTCCAGCCAGAGTTTGAAACAATGAAGAAAGAGGCTGCTGAGTGGACAGAGCAGGAGGAAGATATCCTCACATATGCAATGTTCCCTAAGGTTGCACCTAAGTTCTTCAAGGACAGACGTGATAGAAAGTACGGCGTTGACGGTAAGCACTCAGACGCTGAAAATAAGGTTCACCCAGTTTAATAACAATTATCCCACAGTTTCGGCTGTGGGATTTTTTTGTCTGTGGCTCTTGAAAAATCTGTACATTTGTGCTATAATTAATATACATTTTTTCGGGAGGACGCCAAGATGAACAAAAAGGAAATAAATGAAATAAAGAAAAATTTTAATGACGATTGTGGCTTTTTCACTGTAAATCACGTTGTTACGGCATTTGTGGATGCTGAAAAGAACATAAAGTGCAAGACCAATCAGCTTTACAACACTATTCCGCAGGACGAGGCGGAGCTGATAATGATAAACCTGAAAAAGGTGCTCAGCGGCTCTATCGGCAAAAATCTGCTGGAATATTCGTTTCCAAAGGACGCATATCTTGAGGGTGGGGCACAGCCTTTCATGTATGAAACATTGCAAAGCAAGCTGCTTGATGAGGAAAAGGTTGATAATTTTCTCAACGCCATAGTTGAAAAGGTGGAGTATGTGTCAACATATACCATTTTCATGGCACATTGTACATATTCTGTGCTGAAAAAGAACAAAATGGACGAGTTTGAGGACGAAGCTGACACAGATTACAACTTCATAGTGACGGCGCTTTGCCCTGTAAATCTGCGTATTGACGGGCTTGTGTATGACGAGCAGGACAACTCTATCGCTAAGAAAGAGTCATGCGATAGAATTGTTGAGCTTCCAAGCGATGGCTTTTTGTTTCCTCTTTTCAATGATCGTGCGCCTGATATCAACGGCGTGCTTTACTACACGAAAAACGCCAAAAAGCCGAACACTTCCGTTGTGGAAGAGCTTCTGGGTTGTGAGTTCTCAATGACATGTCAGAACGAAAAGGAAACTTTCAAGGATATCCTCACAAGCGTTGTGGGTGATGAGCTTGACTATGATCTTATCACTACTGTGAATGACAAGATTTCCACATTTGTTGACCAAAATGCTCATGAAACTGAGATACCGACAATTGACGAACATAAACTTTCGTCCATTCTGTGGGAAGCTGGAGTTAGTCAGGATAAGCTTGATAATCTTCCTAAAGTTTTTGACGCAGCGGCTGGTGGAAAGCCACTCACAGCGGTAAACCTTGTGGAGAAAAGGACCGTAGTTTCTGCTCCAAGCATAACCGTAAATATTGGCAAGGACGCAGTTGACAAGGTAAAAACTCAGATAGTCGATGGCAGAAAATGCCTTATAATCAATCTTGATGACCCTGAGATAGAGGTCAACGGACTTGAAACTACAATAAAATAGGCACAAAAAAAGGCAGCCTTGAGCTGCCTTTTATTTATGTGAGATCACCGAATGTGAACTTGCCGTTTTCCAGTATCAGATAGCTGTGTGCTGAATTTTCTTTCGGGATAGATACTGAACCCGGATTTATGTAGGTGTAATCGCCCTGATCTTTTATTACCGGTACATGGGTGTGACCGTGGAGCAGAATATCGCCCTTAGACAGCGGTGGCAGATTGTCGCAGTTGAATTTGTGACCATGTGTGGCGAATATCCTCAGTCCGTCACAGCATATATAAGCATATTCCGCCATAACAGGGAAGTCAAGCACCATTTGATCGACTTCTGTGTCACAATTACCACGCACGCATAGAAGCTTATCCTTTAGCGGATTGAGCATGGCTATCACCTGCTTTGGTGCATATTCCTTTGGAAGGTCGTTTCTTGGTCCGTGATAGAGGATATCACCCAAAAGAATTAGTTTTTCCGCACCGTTTTGCTCAAAGGCTTCAAGCATTTTTTTGCACCAGTAAGCCGAACCATGAATGTCTGACGCTATCATAAGTTTCATATTTTACACTCCTTTATTTAATGATCTCAGATGCAAGCTTGTGCAAAGACACATACTCTGGCTTTATTTTGTTATATATATCGCAGCCTTTTTCCTTTTTGAACTCTTTTACCATTCTGATATAAAGCTGCTGTTTTGTTGTGGCGTCAATGACTGCTTCTCTTATAAGTGCCAGTTCGTCTTTGTTGCATTTGCCGTCGAGTAGCTCATCAAGTTTTACGGATAGTACATCATGGTAAACAACCTTTTCAGTTTTCTGAGCCGTCATCGTTTTATCTTCATCAGCGGTGCATGTATTTTCGGATTCCTGTAGTCCTTTAAGTCGCAGATATCTTGGCCTAAGAAGCTTGTAAAAATCTGTAGCCTGCTTTTTATATACCTTTGCAAGAGAATTGTGAAGCTCCTCTTTTGTGTTAGACTCAGCTATAAGTTTGCTGATCTCTTCTATTTGCTCTTCGCTGCAAATGTTTGCAAGTATGCTTTGGAGATCGTTGTTTTTTTGTGTGGTACACTTTTTTCTATCCTTTTTCACTTTGACGATAGTTTCAACAACAGGATCACTTTCTACTTCGACAATATCAGGTGCACAGGCTTCTGGTTCTTCTTCGACCTCTTCTGTATTACCATTCATATTTTCGTTTAGTGTAACAGAATAATCTATAGCCGCAGGCTCTG
>NZ_FR890786.1:20976-30032 GCF_000435935.1 Ruminococcus sp. CAG:57
TGTAGACCATAGCATTTGGACTGTCAACATACTTTCCGTGCCAGAAATCATGAAGAAAGTCAAAACCTCTGTCATTGCTGATAACAAAAATATTCGTATAAGTATCCTTGGCTACCAAATAACCCAGAAGTGTTGAAAGCTGAAAATCCAGGGCATTTTTGCCACCAACATTTACCTTGAAGTATTCAATATCAGCCTTTGATGTAAGGACTTTTTGGTGCATTTCAAAGTTAATGGTATCGGAATTTTCACTGTAAAAAATTATTACGGTATCAGTTTCAGTTAAATTGTCTATGCCTTGAAGTCCTTTGGATTTGACATTTTCAAAGTCTACCAAATAAATTTTCATGTTAATTTATCCTTTCTTTCTGTGTCGAATAAGTGTAGCAGCAGCGATGACTACTATAAGTCCGCCTGTCGCCGTTGCTGTCATAAGTATGGCATTTTTGCCTTTTTCATCGTTCTCACTGCTGTCAGGAACGACCTCCTCATAGGTATAAGTTTTTGTCCTTAACGCCTTGTCTATACAAGAAGCAATAAGTGCATGACCTTTTTTATTAGGGTGTATATCAAAGTCATTTATGTTGGTAAGTTCCTTTCCGTGACCGCTGAATTCACTAAAAACATCTGCCACTATGTATCTCTCATTTTCATCTTCGTCAGTGGAGTGTTCTTTGATAATGTTGTTAAGTTTTGAAATTTTATCCTTCGACATACTCTGGAAAACAGCAGCCGCAGTGAAATTATCCAGCGGGTCATATAGTGTCTGAACAATTATTTCACCCTTACTTTTAGCTTCAACAGCGTTAATTATATCATCTAGAGTGCTCGTAAAATTTTTCAGCGCCTTATCCATATCATCAGACATATCCTTCATATCCATTGCAATGCCAATAATATCCTTGGTTTTATCCATCAAATCAGACAATGTGCTTTTAGAAGTAATGCCCAGATCGTTCATCAAAAAATCTATGAAAAGACCAAGAATGTCATTGCCACCTATGGATATAATAACAGCGTCGCTGTCTGCAAGGTCAGCGTCAAATTCGCCTGAATTAATGCGGTCAAGAAGCTGTTGTGAAGTGTCGCCCACAACAGCAGAGTTCACAAGCTTACAGCCGCCAGCGTTTTTAAGCTCAGCGTCATACTGGTCGTGAAGAAGATTTGCATAAGACGCACAAGAATACCTGTTTTCACTGTAGCCTTCCAGACCATAGCCAGCGGCGATTGAATCCCCAAGCACAAGTATATTAGGCGGAACATTTACTTCATGCTTTATAACTTCAGCGTTACAGGCAAGAGGTGTGGCACATGCCATAACGGTTGCCGTGAAAAAAGCCGTTAATTGTTTTAACATCTTATCATCTCCTATATGAGTATATTAACCTTATTATATAATATATTGTACCACATTCAGGACAATTGTACAACATATTTTTTTGAAATTTCTTGACTTTTTTAGTGTGTTGTGATAATATATAATAAAAGAATATGAAATCAGTTTGGAAAGCGAGATTTATTATGACTGACTATTATTACCCTGTCCTCAGCGATGAAACGAGCCTGCCTTTGTATGTGCTTGGAATCGGTGCGAGAGATAGAGAATTTCATTTTGTAAGAGAAGATGGCTATCCTAATCATCAGATAATATACTGCACTCGTGGTCAGGGTCACATTATATTTGATGGTCATGAGTATGATATAAAGCCGGGGGACGCATTTTATCTGCCGCCTTCTGTTCCGCATGAGTATTATCCTGTTGGTGATATATGGGAAACCCACTGGATAACCTTTGAGGGCAGGGAAGCAATTGAAATGCTCAAGCATATCAAGCTTGAGAAGGCTAAAGTGTTTCACATAAATGATATCAATGCTGTTGATGCCATATTTAAGAAGATACTTTATCTTATGAAGACTAATTACTACTACTGTGGTCACCAGTGTTCGGCATATCTATATCAGTTTCTTATTGAGCTGCACAGAGTCGTAAACCTACAAAATGGTAGTCAGGACGGACAAAAACTCAATCAGCTGCAGCCTGTAATTGATTATATTGATAAGAATTTCAGAAAAGAACTTACACTTGTGGAGCTTGCTGATCTTATTGACCTTTCACCGCAGTATCTTTGCAGACTTTTCAAGGAGTGTCTTAGTCTAAGACCTTTTGAGTATTTAGCAAGAAAGCGTATACAGCAGGCAAAGCTGCTTTTATTGGAGGATAAGCTTAACATCAATGAAATCGCTGCGGAGGTAGGTTATAACGATTGCAGTTATTTTTGTGCGGTGTTCAAAAAGCATGAAATGCTTTCCCCTGCAGAATTTCGTTCTCTTCATAAAAAAGCAGGTAATTAAAAATTTGATGCCCCACGGAAATGGATCCGTGGGGCTTTTTTTATAATATAGTTCCGCCTCCGATAACGTATTCACCGTCATAGAAAACCACTGCCTGTCCCTTTGAGATAGCTTTATGAGGTTCTTTAAAAGTCACGAGTACCTTGCCATCATTCATTGGTGAAACTGTACATTCAGCGTCCTTTTGATGATAACGTGTCTGAGCAGTGCAGGTTATAGGCTCTGTGAGGGTGTCAAACGGAATAAAGTTCACATCTCCTGCCACAAGGCTGTCACTGTATACTTCATCAGCCTTTCCCATAATAAGCCTGTTATGTTCCATATCTTTTGTAACAACGAAAAGCGGTTCGCTATATGAAATGCCTACGCCCTTTCGCTGTCCAATAGTATAGTGTATCAGACCTTTGTGTTTACCAAGCTTTGTGCCGTCAGAAAGAACGATATCTCCCGACTGCTGTTCACCGCAGCGTTTTGTGATAAAGCCTGCGTAATCACCGTCAGGGATAAAGCAGATGTCCTGAGAGTCAGGCTTGTTTGCATTTATAAGTTTGTTTTCTTCTGCGATATCACGGATCTTGTCCTTGTGCATCTCGCCAACAGGAAAGAGAGTGTGTGCTAACTGCTCTTGCGTCATGCTGTAAAGAACATAACTTTGATCCTTTGACCTGTCAGGTGAGCGTTTCAGAAGCCACCTGCCTGAATTTCCGTCATATTCTCTGGCAGCGTAATGCCCTGTAGCTATATAATCAAAGCCCAGCAGCTTTGCACGCTCATAGAATTTTGCGAATTTCAGATGTTTGTTGCACTCGATACACGGGTTAGGCGTGCCGCCTGCCAGATATGTATCAACAAAATTGTCGATAACATAGTGCTTAAAATCATCAGAAAAATTGAATACATGGAAATCAATGCCTAGTTTAAAAGCAACAAAACGTGCGTCCTCTACATCATTGAGAGAACAGCACGTTCTTGTTTTATCCAGACCGATGTCCTCATTGCTGTAGAGCCGCATGGTAGCCCCTGCCACGTCATAACCCTCATCAAGAAGGAGCTTGACCGAAACAGAGCTGTCAACGCCGCCGCTCATTGCCACAAGAACTTTATCAGCCATTGCAGTTCTCACAATCAGGAGCAGACTGCTTACCTACGAACGGAGTTGGATCTATACCCTGTCTTTTATAGTAGTCAGAAACAGCGGCTTTCATTGCTTCCTCCGCAAGAACAGAGCAGTGAAGCTTTGCTGGCGGCAGACCGTCAAGAGCTTCAACAACTGCCTTGTTTGTAAGTTTCAAAGCGTCTTCAAGCTTTTTACCCTTTATCATTTCTGTAGCGATAGAAGATGTAGCAACAGCCGCACCGCAACCAAAAGTCTTGAACTTAACGTCAGTTATGACGCCGTCATTGACCTTGATGTACATTTTCATAATATCTCCGCACTTGGCGTTTCCTACCTCGCCGACACCGTCAGCATCTTCAATCTCGCCGACATTTCTCGGATGCGCGAAATGATCCATTACCTTTTCGCTGTATATCATTTTTTATTCCTCCTAATCAAGTGTATAGTCGTGAATATTCTCAGTTCTGCAAATTCTTTCCCAAAGTGGTGACATACTTCTCAGGTGCTTTACGATAGGTGGAAGAACCTCAAGAATATAATCAACGTCCTCCTCTGTGTTCTCGTCATTGATAGAAAGTCTGAGTGAGCCATGTGCTACTTCGTGTGGCAGACCAAGTGAAAGCAGAACGTGTGACGGGTCAAGTGATCCGCTTGTGCAGGCTGAGCCTGATGAAGCTGCAACTCCCTGAAGGTCAAGTGAAAGCAGCAGGCTCTCGCCCTCTACTCCACGAACAGATATGTTTACATTTCCTGCAAGTCTGTGTTCTGTGTCACCATTGAGCCTTGACTCAGGTATCTTGAGCAGACCCTCGATAAGTCTATCTCTCATCTTTCTAACACGCTCATTCTTTGCAGGGATATCCTTTACAGCATCAGTGATAGCAACGCCGAGAGCCACGATAGAAGGTACGTTCTCGGTACCTGCACGCTTATTTCTCTCCTGTGCTCCACCGTAGATAAGGTTAGGAAGGTTAATGCCTGTTTTTACATAAAGCGCGCCAACGCCCTTTGGAGCGTGGAGCTTATGTCCTGAAAGTGAGAGCATATCAATGTTCATATCTTTAACATTGATGTCAATATTTCCTACAGCCTGAACAGCGTCAGTATGGAACCATACGCCATGTTTGTGGCAAACTTCGCCGATCTCAGCGATAGGCTGTATAGTACCGATCTCGTTGTTAGCTGTCATTATTGTAACAAGGCAGGTATCCTCACGGATAGCGTCCTCGACCTGCTGTGCAGTAACAAGACCTTTGTCACCTACAGGAAGATATGTTACCTCAAAGCCAAGCTTTTCGAGATACTGACAAGTGTGCAGAACTGCATGATGTTCAAAAGCAGTTGTGATGATATGCTTCTTGCCCTTTTTTTCTCCAAGCTGTGCACAGCCTCTTATAGCCCAGTTGTCAGACTCAGAGCCACCAGCAGTGAAATAGATCTCGTTGACCTTCGCACCAAGAGCGTTTGCGACCTGTTCCCTTGCTTTAAGAACGGCTTTTGCACATTCCATTCCCAAAGAATATATACTTGACGGATTTCCGTATAGCTCAGTGAAATAAGGCAGAGCGGCGTCAAGAGCTTTCTGAGATACTCTAGTCGTAGCTGAGTTATCTGCATAGACAAATCTCTTTTCCAATTAAATCATACCTTTCATATATAGATTTCTATTTTATTATATACTAAATTACTACAAAATGCAATAGTTTTCCCTAACTTAATAAAAAATTAATATTTATTTAATTCTATTTATACTGTTTAGAGCCCATTACTGCAAGTTCGTCACAACGTTCGTTTTCCGGATGTCCTGCATGGCCTTTTACCCAGTTGAAATTGACCTTATGCACCTCTAACAAATCAAGAAGCTTTTCCCACAGATCACTGTTTAGAGCCTTTTTCTTGTCCGATTTCACCCAGTTGTTTGCACGCCATTTTTTTGCCCAGCCTTTTGTAACAGCGTCGATTATATACTTTGAGTCGCTGTAAAGCTCTACCTCACATGGCTCTTTCAGTGCTGAAAGAGCAGTGATAACAGCGGTTAGCTCCATGCGGTTATTGGTTGTAGAGGGATCACCGCCCCAAAGTTCTTTTGAATTGCCTTTGTATCTTAGTATAACACCATATCCACCCGGTCCAGGATTTCCAGAGCAAGCACCGTCAGTGAAAATTTCTATTTTCTTCATTTATTTATCTCCGTTTTTGTGATGATTATTATGTAAAACATATTATACTACATTTCTCCCTTTTTTTCAAGTACCTCTCGAGGTTTAATATTTTAATATTTATTACTTTTGAAATGTTCAAATTATACAAATGGCTTGAATGTCTTTGTATAAAATGAGAATTGACTTAAAGGACATTAAGCTTTATAATTGTAGTGTAACATTGGTTATTAAGACAGAAAATCATTTGATTTGGAGGTCAATTATTTTATGAAGATCAAGAAGATTCTTGCATTGGCAGTAGCGCTTACATCTGTTTTTGCAGTTGCAGGTTGCGGCTCCACAGGCGACAGCAGTTCAAAGGTATCAACAGTAAAGAAAGTTAAAGTCGAGGACACACAGGAAATAGAGGCTATCCCTGACGACGCTCAGAAAACTATCCGTTGGATGGGTACATATGACCTTAATCCTGACGAGAAAAAGGGCGAGGATAAGTCCGTTGAGATGACCCTTTTCAACAACAAGGGTGGTAAAGTAGAGTACACAAGAGTAACTGATAGCGAAAAATTTGACCAGCTCGCTAGTGCTATCATGGCTCAGCAGAATGTGCCTGATATCTTCAAGTATGAGTGGATGGCTTTCCCTGCACAGGTGCTTAAGGATATGTATCAGCCGGTTGACGATATTGTGAACTTTGATGATCCGTTGTGGGCTGATGTGAAAACAGCGGCTGATAAGTTCGTTATGGGCGGCAAGCATTATGTTGCTCCTATAAGCTTCACGGTCGGCACGCTTATGATGTACGATCAGGACGTTATCGATGCTGAGGGTCTTGACGATCCATATGAGCTTTATAAGAACAACGAGTGGAATTGGGATAACTGGTATGACATGATGTCGGAGTTTGTTTCAAACGCTCCTGCTGATGTTGAGAGATTTGGTATCAATGGTTGGTTCCAGACACAGGTCATTCAGCAGACCGGTAAAACAATGGTAAACTATGACGGAGAGAAGTTCACAAATAATATAAATGACCCTGATATTGAAAGAGCAGAAGATCTGCTTTATCAGGTAGGTAAGAACAACCTTGTAAACGGCAACTGGCTTGGCAATGCTAAGCAGGCGCTTAAAGACGGCAATCTGCTGTTCTACTGCATGGGTACATGGGCTATGACAGGAAATAACGGACCTTCTGACGCTGACACTTGGAGAGTGGTCCCTGTTCCGTCTGATCCTAACACTGATGAAAAGTACATGACATCTGATATGACGGCATATATGTGGGTAAGAGGTTCAACAGCTAAGGAGGCTGTTAAGTGCTGGTATGAGTGTTGCAGAATGGCTAACACAGATGAAACATATAAGGAAAACGGCAAAGAGAAATTTCTCAACGCTAACCCTAACTGGACAGAGGATATGTATCAGGTGATCGTTGACTGCTCATCTTCTGAGTACAATCAGGTGTTTGACTACGGCTACGGAATTTCTTCCACAATGTCTGACGACAACGCAAATGAGGACGGCAACTGCGTAACAAGAAAGCTTTATGAATACACAAACAAGGCTGACGATAATGGCAAACAATTCTCATGGACAGAGCTGAGAGAATCATACTCCGCAACTGTTGACGCCGAGCTTAAGACTATCAACGATGCTGTTGTTGCATTCAATAAGAAAAATTCATAAGAATACTTTACAAGACTTCGATTTTATCGGGGGCTTGTTTTTGCATAAAAATATGGCTCTGAGAGATACATTTCTCAGAGCCTTTGCTATTGTTATGTTTAGTTGTCCATACCCTCACGAACAGATTTGATAAACTTGCCAATATATTCAGGAGCGTCTTTGCCGTGTTCCTCAACAATTTTAACAACAGCACTTCCCATGATAACGCCGTCAGCGTACTGGGACATTTTCTTTGCCTGCTCAGGATTTGAAATTCCGAAACCTATGCAGCAAGGGCAGTGATTGTTGTTTCGGATAGGTGCAAGCAGCTCGTTAAAGTCTGTTGTTATCTCAGAACGCATACCAGTAACGCCAAGGGAGGATACAACATACAAAAAGCCTTTAGATTTTTCAGCTATCATTTTTACACGCTCGTGTGAAGTCGGTGCAACGAGGAAGATAGTGTAGATACCATTTTTCTCAGCCTCGCCCTCAAGCTCTTCACGTTCTTCAAAAGGCATATCTGGAACGATAACGCCGTCTATCTGTGTTTCTTTGCAAAGCTCAAAGAACTTTGCTGTACCGAACTTGAAGATAGTGTTTATATACATCATCAGAAGCATAGGCTTGTCAGTCTGTGTGCGGAGTTTTCTTACAAGGTCAAATATCTTGTCAAGATTTGTTCCACCACTGAGTGAACGCAGAGAAGCTTTCTGAATAGTCGCACCCTCTGCGATAGGGTCAGAGAACGGCACTCCGATCTCGATAATGTCAGAACCATTCTTATACATTTCAAGAACGCACTTTTCTGTTGTATCCATATCAGGGTCGCCTGCGGTGATAAATGTCACAAGCGCCTTTTTGTTTTCTGCTTTAAGCTTTTCAAAGCAAGCGTCTATCCTATTCTTCATTAAGGTCTACCTCCCTGTATCTTGCTATTGAGTAAACGTCCTTGTCGCCTCTGCCTGAAAGGTTGATGACAAGTATTGAGTCCTTATCCATTGTAGGAGCAATCTTAAGCGCAGCGGCAACTGCGTGTGATGACTCGATAGCAGGGATTATACCTTCTGTTCTTGAAAGGTACTCAAAAGCACAAACTGCTTCTTCATCGGTTATGTCAACATACTGCGCTCTGCCTATAGAGTTAAGATATGCGTGCTCAGGTCCGATACCTGGGTAGTCAAGACCTGCGGAAATTGAGTAAACAGGGTCGATCTGACCATATTCGTTCTGCAAAAAAAGCGATTTCATGCCGTGGAATATACCAAGTGAACCCTTTGCAACAGTTGCTGCATGGTCAGGTGTGTCAATGCCTCTGCCTGCTGCTTCTGCACCAACAAGCTTGACTGACTTGTCTTCGATAAAGTTGTAGAATGCACCCATAGCGTTTGAGCCACCGCCTACGCAGGCAACAACGCAATCAGGCAGTTTGCCTTCCTTTTCCATAAGCTGTGCCTTTATCTCAGCACTGATAACTTTCTGGAAATCCCTTACCATTGTAGGATAAGGGTGAGGTCCCATTACAGAGCCTATGCAGTAGAAAGTTGTGTCGATATTTGATACCCAATCTCTGAAAGCTTCATTGATAGCGTCTTTCAGTGTAGCAGTACCGCTTGCAACGCCTGTTACCTTTGCACCAAGAAGATTCATTCTGTAAACGTTAAGGGATTGTCTTTTCATATCGGTCTCGCCCATGTAGACCTCACATTCCAGACCCATAAGAGCGCAAACTGTAGCGGTAGCAACACCGTGTTGACCGGCAC
>NZ_FR890786.1:30063-48648 GCF_000435935.1 Ruminococcus sp. CAG:57
ACCGGTTTCAGCGATGATACGCTTTTTGCCCATTTTCTTTGCCAGAAGTATCTGACCCAAAACGTTGTTTATCTTGTGTGAGCCTGTGTGGTTAAGATCCTCACGTTTGATGTATATTTTAGCTCCGCCAAGATCTTTGGTCATCTTTTCTGCATAATAAAGCATTGACGGTCTGCCTGCATAATTGTGGTATAGCTCCTGAAGCTCTTTGTTGAACTCAGGATCGTCCTTGTATTTATCGTAAGCTTTTTCAAGCTCGTGAACAGCAGTCATGACAGTTTCAGGGATATACTGTCCGCCAAATTCACCGAATCGTCCAATTTTACTCATTTATATCCTTCTTTCGGTATTATTTCTGATAGTTTCAACTATCCTTTTTATCTTGTTTTCGTCCTTGAAGCCATCGGTTTCCACTGAACTTGAAAAGTCAACGCCATAAGGTTGTACCTTTTCCATAGCAGAGCAGATGTTATCCTCGTTCAGTCCACCTGCAAGTAAGAAAGGCTTTGAAATACTCACATTGGAGAACACATCAAGGTCAACACGCTTGCCTGTTCCGCCGTAGCTGCCTGCTGAAAAGCTGTCTATAAGCAACTTGTGGACGGGAAGTTCGTCAGCTTTTGCGATATCATCAGCATATTTCACACGAACGGCTTTCCATATCTCGCAGCCGCAGTTTTCACGGAGCTTATCAATATACTCTGCGTTTTCTTCACCGTGAAGCTGGATAACATCAAGCTTCTGTGCAAAGCTTTTCAGAATATTCTCTATAGGCTCGTTTACAAAAACGCCCACTCGTTTGATTTCCTTATTAAGAAGAAGTTCAAGATCGTAGAATGTGTCAATGTCTACCGTGCGTGTAAAGCCCTCCGACAGTATAAAGCCTGCATAATCAGGGTGGTATGTGTTCACATAAAGAATATCGTCCACACGGCGCATACCACATATCTTGATTTTTGTCATTTATACGCCCTCTCTCAGTTCATGGAGAGTTTTGCTGATGTTGCCGCTTCTCATAAGCGTTTCACCTATAAGCACAGCGTCAGCACCAAGGCTGCGTACTTTTTTCATATCGGCATTTGTTTTTATACCGCTCTCTGAAACAAGCACTGCATGGTCGCCTACTATATTGCTGAGCCTGCCCGTGGTTTCAAGGTCAACGTCAAAAGTGTAAAGATTTCTGTTGTTTATGCCAAGCATGTCAGGCTTAAAACCAAGCGTTTTTTCATATTCTTCCTCGTTGTGTACCTCTACAAGACATTCAAGGTCAAGCTCGTGTGCAATGTCAGAATATTCTTTCATTTGATTCTCGCTGAGTATAGCCGAGATAAGCAGCACTGCATCAGCACCTATGGCTCTTGCCTCGTAAAGCTGATATTCGTCGATAACGAAGTCCTTGCGGAGTATAGGCAGATTCACAGCCTTTCTTATTGCTTTGAGATATTCCGCAGAGCCTTGAAAATAATGCTCTTCAGTGAGACAGGAAATAGCGTTCGCACCGCTTTTCTCATATTCGCAGGCAGTTTTCACTGGGTCAAAGTCAGGGCAGATAAGTCCCTTTGACGGCGAGGCTTTCTTTACCTCGCTTATGACTGAAATGGTGTCACGCTTGATAGATTTTGAAAAGGAAACTGTCTGATACTCTTTTTCGGCTGCCATGTATTTGATATCTTGTCTTGAAATTATTGATATATCTCTTTCAAGCTGTTCTTTTCTTTTGTCGCAGATATTGTCTAGTATCATTTTTTATCCTCTGTTAGTAAGTTCAACAAGTTCCTCATGCTTTTTAAGAGCCTTTCCGCTGTCTATCATTTCAGCTGCAGTCTTTACACCCTCTTCGATGCTGTCGCATTTGCCGCAGATATAAAGTGCACAGCCTGAGTTGAGAAGAACGATATCTCTCTTTGCACCCTTGATAGTGCCCTCGAGTATACCTCTTGTGATAGCTGCGTTGCCCTTTCCGTCCTCGCCAGCGATATCAGCAAGCTTGCCTCTTTTAAGACCGAAGTCCTCAGGCTTTATCTCATACTTGATAAGCTTTCCGCCGTTTATCTCGCAAATAGTTGTAGGAGCTGATATAGAAACTTCGTCAAGTTTGTCGTTGCCGTAAACGAGCATTGCTCTCTTTATGCCAAGATTCATAAGCACCTTAGCCATCGGTTCGAGTAGATTAGGATCATATGTGCCAAGTATCATGAAGTCTGCTTTTGCAGGATTTGCGAGAGGTCCGAGAATGTTGAAAACAGTTCTTACACCTATCTGCGCTCTTGTAGGTCCTACAAATCTCATTGCTGAGTGATATGACTGTGCAAACAGGAATGAAAGACCGATCTCGTCAAGGGACTTTTCAGCCTGTTCATGTGTTGACTGAATTTTAACTCCAAGAGCCTCGAGAACATCAGCCGCACCGCTCTTTGAAGAAACGCTTCTGTTGCCGTGTTTTGCGACTTTCTGTCCTGCTGCCGCAATTACGAATGAAGAGGTTGTGGAAATGTTGAAGCTGTTTGAAAGATCTCCACCTGTGCCAACTATATCAAGAGTACCCTTGACATTGACCTTTGACATTTTTTCTCTCATTACCTTTGCAAAGCCTGTTATCTCGTCGATAGTTTCGCCCTTCATTCTCAGTGCTGTGAGCAGGCAAGCGATCTGAGCATTAGAAGCTCTGTCGCTCATGATGATATCCATTGCTTTATAAGCTTCGTCCTCAGTTAGTGACTTTCCATCACATACTATTTTGAGATACTTTTTAAGCTCAACTCTTTCGCTGTCAGGAAGAGCAGCTGACTTTGTTTTTGTGGTCTTTATGCCAGCGATATCGTTCAGAAAGTTTTCGATTATCATGTTTCCAACTTCGCCAGTGAGAACTGACTCAGGGTGGAACTGAACGCCATAGGTCGGGTGTTCTCTGTGTCTTATTGCCATTATCTGAGCTTTATCGTCAGTTGCAATAACAGACAGGCAGGTAGGAAGTGAAATGCTGTCAACAACAAGTGAGTGATATCTTGCGGCTTTTATTGTGCTTTTCAGACCGCTGAAAAGTGGGTTTGCAGTGTTAAGATTTATATCTGTCTGCTTGCCGTGAAGCTGCTGCTTTGCATGAACTATCTTTCCACCGAATGCTTCGGCTATCGCCTGGTGTCCTAGACAAACGCCAAGTATAGGGATCCTGCCACTGAATGTCTTTATGACCTCTTCGGAAATTCCTGCGTCCTTTGGATAACCAGGACCAGGGGAGATGATGATAGCCGCAGGTGACATTTTTTCGATCTCATCTATGGTTATCTCATCATTTCTTGCTACTGTAATGTCTTTTGTGAGTACGCCTACAGCCTGATAAAGATTGTAGGTAAAGCTGTCATAGTTGTCAATAAGTAAAATCATAGTAATCTTCCTTTACAGTACAAACTTATCAATGAAAGTTTTGTCGTTGAAGTAGTTTATGCCGATAGCATTCCTTATTTCTGAAACAGTTTCGTTTGAAACCTCTATTGCACGTTGTGTGCCTTTTTTAAGTATCTCTATGAGCTGCTCTTTGTCTTTCTCATATTCCTCACGTCTTGCTCTGATAGGTGCGAGAAATTCCTGCATAACGTTGTTAAGGAACTTCTTACATTTCATATCGCCAAGGCCGCCACGCTCATAATGTTCTTTCATCTCTGCGAGGTTCTTATAGTCAGGGAAGTATTTAGCAAAATCTTCGTCCTTGCTGAATGCGTCAAGATAGATAAATACCGGATTGCCCTCTGTGTGACCAGGGTCGCTTACATTGATGTGTGTAGGGTCAGTGTACATTGACATTATCTTGTTTTTCAGCGTTTTTTCATCGTCTTTAAGGTAAATGCAGTTGCCAAGAGATTTGCTCATCTTTGTGTTGCCGTCTGTACCAACAAGTCTGTTGCAGCTTGCGTTGTCTGGGAGAACAGCCTCAGGCTCAACAAGTATATCGCACTTATAAATTCTGTTGAAGCTGTTTACTATCTCTCTTGCCTGTTCAAGCATTGGAAGCTGATCTTCTCCAACAGGAACATACTTAGCCTTGAATGCTGTGATGTCTGCTGCCTGGCTGATAGGATATGTCATAAAGCCAACAGGAAGGTTTCTTTCAAAGTTTCTCATTTTTATCTCAGACTTGATAGTAGGGTTCCTTTCAAGTCTTGACATTGTAACGAGGTTTGAATAGTACATTGGAAGTTCGTAAAGTGCTGGGATATGTGACTGAACGAAGAATGTTGTCTTGTCAGGCTCAAGTCCTACCGCAAGATAGTCAAGCATTACCTCAAGAATGTTTTGTCTTATCTTCTCAGGATTGTCAGCGTTATCTGTAAGTGCCTGAAGATCAGCTATCATAACGAACTGATCAAATTTTCCTGTGTTTTGAAGTTCAACTCTTTTTCTGAGAGAACCTACATAATGACCAAGATGAAGTGATCCAGTTGGTCTGTCGCCTGTAAGAATAATATTATTGCTCATGTTATTAACTCCTTTTAAATTATAATTTGCTTGCTTCTTTTATTGCATTTATAACAGCCATTGCCTTGTTGCATGACTCCTGATATTCGTTCTCAGGAACTGAGTCTGCGACAACTCCGCCTCCTGCTTGGATATAAGCCTTGTTATTTTTGAAAAGCACTGTTCTTATAGCGATACAAGTATCCAGCGAACCGTCAAATGCAAGATAACCAACTGTTCCGCCATAAAGGCCTCTTTTTGTTGTTTCAAGCTCGTCGATTATCTCCATTGCTCTTACCTTCGGTGCGCCTGAAAGAGTGCCGGCAGGAAGAACTGCCATAAGTGCGTCAAGAGGTTTCTTATCTTCTCTCAGTGTACCCTTTACATTCGATACAAGGTGCATAACCTTTGAATATCTTTCAACTATCATCATGTCTGTAACAGTTACGGAGCCGAACTCAGAAACCTTTCCTATGTCGTTTCTTCCAAGGTCAACGAGCATTGTGTGTTCAGCTCTTTCCTTTGGATCGTTGAGAAGCTGTTGTTCATTGCGGATATCTTCGTCGTAGGTCGCTCCACGCTTGATAGTGCCTGCGATAGGTCTTGTTACTACCGTTCTGTTTTCAACAGATACAAGCATTTCAGGTGAAGCACCTGCAACAGCATAATCATTGTGCTTAAAGTAGTAAAGGTAAGGTGACGGATTAGTGGAGCGGAGCATTCTGTAAACGTCAAAGCTGTCAGGCGGATTGTCTATCTCAAATCTCTGTGACGGAACTATCTGGAAGATGTCGCCCTCTTTGATGTATTCCTTAGCCTTTTCAACGTTTGCGAGATAATGTTCCTTTGTGATGTTGGATTTTACTGTGATGTTGTCCTCCGTTGTCTTTGGAGTTTTCATAACAGGCTTGTAATTTCTAAGAGCTTCAACTACTTCGTTGCATATCTTTTCACATTCTTTGTATTTAATTTCAAGATCATCGCTCTTATTGATGTTGAGGATTATTACAGCCTTGTTTGAAAGGTGATCGTAAGCAACGATCTTTTCAAAAAGGTGCAGGTCAGCGTCAGGAAGTTTAAGATCGTCCTCAGGTGGGTTGCACAGTGTTTTCTCAAAGTATCTTATCATATCATAAGCGAAAAATCCTATTAGACCACCTGTGAGCTTTGGATAATTATTAAATCTCGGTGACTTGTGGCCTTCGATTATCTCAGAAAAGAAAGCGATAGGATCATCGACTTTTACCGTTTCATCAGCCTTGCCTTTCTCCTTAACAGTAACAACGTGCTTGTCAAGAATATATTCGCATTTAGGATCAATGCCCACATATGAATATCTGCCCCACTTGTCTTTATTATCTACAGATTCAAGAATGAAACAATCATCATACGCCTCGTGCAGACAGTTAAAAAGTTGTATTGGCGTACATGAATCCATGAGAAGCTCATAGAATACAGGCACAGTCTTGTAGTTTTCAAAAAGTTCCTTTACTTGTTCAATAGCAGGGTACAGCATAAATATTCCTCCTAAATGCTTTTTTGTCGTAAAATTGGCAATAAAAAAAAGTCCTGTCATCACACATAACATCTAGTTATGGGACGATAGAACCGTGGTGCCACCCAATTTCCCGATAATAAATTATCGGCTCACAGATACGCATTCTGACTGGCAGAAATCAATATCCTGTCCTTTAACGCAGGAATCACGGCGAGTGATACTCGTAAAAACTTTCACACCGCTCCTCACAAATCCATTCATCTGAAGAAAATGTATCAGCTCACACCTACCGCTGACTCTCTGTGACCTTTTGCATCAAACTACTTACTTTTGCTCATAGGATTTATCGTATTAACTTTAGTTTTATTATATTCCTCTGTTTCTAAAATGTCAATATCAGAAAATGTAAATATTATTGCTATTATGTAAATATTCTTTTGCGATTTGGATTTATACCAAAATAAATAATTTAAAATTTTCAATATTCCTTGCATTTATAAATAATGTAGTGTATAATAAAGTAATAGTTAAGGTAATTGAGAAAGGAAAATATATGAAAGTACAAACTAATAAGAAATACACCACAATTGCATTTTATGCAGTTATCGTTATTGCTATAAATGTGCTTTTGGTAGTGGCTGTATTTAAATTTAATACGATCTTAAAGCTTATTTCCACACTTGTTTCTGCACTTACGCCTGTTATAGTTGGTCTTGTGATCGCATTTCTTATAAATCCTATAATGGTGAATTTTGAAAAGCTGTTCAGAAATAAAGTGGTAAAAAATCCAGCTAAGAAAAAGCTTACCAGAGCCTGCTCAGTAACTGTAGCGTCACTTGTTTTTCTGGGGATAGTTGTTGGACTTACTTATGTTGTTGTTCCAGAACTTATAAATTCCATAATTGATATTTTTAACAATGCATCTAACATCGTTGTTAAAGTGCAGGGTTGGATAAATAAGCTGTTTAAAAACTATCCTGATATTGAAACAATGGCTACGGAGAAGCTCAAAGCTTTTTCAACTGATTTGGGAACCGTTATCGAGAAGATACAGCCGATGTTTGAAAATATTCTTTCGGGTGCATGGGGCGTTATCAATGTTCTTAAAAACTTTGTATTTGGATTTATCGTTTCTATCTATATGCTTTGCAGCAAGGAAAAGCTTCTTGCTCAGGCTAAGAAGATAATCATTGCAAACACAAAAAAGTCTACATGTGAGAAGATTATGAGAGTTTGCACTGAAACAAATAAAGTTTTTGCAGGTTTTTTGAGCGGAAAGATCATTGACTCGGCAATAATCGGAGTTCTTTGCTTTATAGGTCTGACTATCATGAATATGCCTTACAACATCATGATAAGTGTTCTTGTGGGTGTAACTAATATTATCCCATTTTTTGGACCGATAATCGGTGCGATACCATCAACTGCACTTATGCTGTTTATTGATCCTAAAAAAGCCATTATACTTCTTATTTTCATAGTTATTCTACAGCAGTTTGACGGCAATATCCTTGGTCCTAAGATACTTGGTGATTCTACTGGGCTTCCGGGTTTTTGGGTGCTGGTATCACTGTTCTTCTTTGGAAATTTGTTTGGGTTCATAGGTATGGTCATTGCAGTTCCGACTTTTGCATTGCTTTATACTTTTACACGAGAGAGCGTTGTTCAGCGATTAAGAAAGAAGAAGCTCCCTGTAGATACCGACTATTATATGGAGGATGTTGAGCATTTGTATAAGAAAAATGAAAAGCGTATTCCGCTTACACCTGAACAGCTTGACGCCATGGTCATTCCAAGTGCTGATGAGGTAAATGAGGTCAACAGAGAGGATGATCCAGAAATAGTTGACGATCACAACGAAAATAAAGATCAGTAAACGCAAAAGAGCGGTCTGTTCACGATTCATAGTGAGCAGACCGCTTGTTTTATTTCATGTATTTTTTCTGTATTTTTGCAATATGTATCACAGAGTATATTACTATAAGTGCAATAAGTATTGTTAATGTGACCTTGAAAACAGACGATTCAAAGTATGACTTAGCTATTTTAACCTTCGCTTTGACTTGGGAACGTTCTACTTTAGTTGTGGAAACTAGATCTATAGTTGCAAGCACTTCACCTTTGTAGACAAGTTCCATTTTACCAAGCACATCGCCAACTTCAACAGGTGCAACAACGTTGTCATAAACGGTTATTTTCTTTTCCACATCATTTACTGATATATCTACAGGCCACAGCCTTGTAAAACCATTTGCAGGTTTAAGATTTGCATAATCTATGCCGTCACCATAGCTTACCTTTACATCACGGACTTCGCTGTCTTTGTCCACAAAATCCGTTGCTACAAGACTTGAAAATGCCCATTTGTAAAGATTGATGTGATCAAGGAGGTTGTAGTAAACATTATCTCCACCATATATGGAATCAGGATCTTCCTCGCCCTTCTTCACATCTTCTTCAAGCTTATCCATTGGTGCACCCATTGTCACAATAAGATATGTGGTGCCTTCATATTCCGCATATGAAGCTAAACATCTTCCAGCGGAGTCAAGGGTGCCTGTCTTTATGCCTTTAGCATAGGAGTAGTAATAATCGGTCATTGAGTCAAGCATAAGGTTTGTATTATAAATATCTGTTCCATCTGAGTGATAAGAGGTGGATGCCATATGATAGCTTGGCAGACAGACAATATCACGAAATACCTGATATTTGCTTATGGCATATTCACAAAGAGTTGCCATATCCTTGCAGGACGAATAATTCTGTTGCGCCCATAGACCATGTGCATTTGAAAAGTGTGTATTTTCCATGCCGAGTTTTTCAGCTTTTTCATTCATAAGATCTGTAAATCCTGTTATGGAATCGGACACATTCAAAGCGATTATATTCGCTGCTTCACATGAGGATGGGATAAGCAGTGCCGCCAGAAGATCATAACAGCTTACTTCTTCGCCTGGTTGTATATCAGCTGTTGAAGCACCAGTATCATATAGTTCATCAAATGCTTCCGAGCCTGCTGAATAGTATGTATCTTTCAGTTTTTGTTCATCACCTTTGAATTTGTCCAGAAGCACTACAGCAGTCATTATCTTTGTTAGGGAAGCAGGCACACGCTCGTCCTCACCGTTTATGTCAACGATAGCTTCACCGCTGTCAAGATTGACCATATAGACCGCTTCAGAGTAAAGCTCCAACGGTATCGCTTTTCCGTCATCGTCATAGCCTGATGTAGGTGTAAAATTGAATGCGTCTGCACACATCGCAGGCACAAGCAGCATTATTGCCAGCGTCATGGATAATATCCTGCTGATTTTTCGTTTTAGTTTCATTTACAGCTTCCTTTCGCACTGTATGTAAAGAGTCTTGCTCATTCAGTTTTCTCATAAAGTATATTAGCACCCTGTTTGCCCACACGTTTCACTCTTTCAAGATATGTGAGTATATTAAGCGTTACCTGTGCATATTCACGAGATATCTTTGCATTAAGGGCAAAGTCTTTAGAAGTGAACTGCTTTGGCAGGTCCTCCGGGAGGAACATATCAAAGTCGGCAGGGCAGTCGATATGTATTTCGTCAATAAGTCCCTTTGGTATCCTGTCATGGCGTGAAGATCCACGCTTTTTGTTCTTTGACCAGCCGTTAAGCAATCTTATCTCCTCGGTTTCAAGCATACAAAGGCACAAATGAAATCGGGGGTTATCAAGGGTGTATTTTATTTTGTACAGTTCGGGCATGACTTCATAGATAGTGTATTTTCTCGGCGATTTGTGCTTTTCTGACAACTCTCCTGTTTCAGTATCTATCCAACGGACATATTTGACCGCAGGGATAGGGTAGACCACTGTCACGTCACAGTAGTCAAGAAAGGCTTCAAGTTTTTTCAGCAGTTTGTTGAACTGCCTTGTTTGTATCTCGATAACACCGTTCTCGCCTACGATATCAGCCACATATCCGCCAATGCGTATCTCCTGATTTTCACCATATGGTTCAAAATAGTTTTTCAAAACAGCATGAAGCGTTTTCTCGCCTAGAGTTCCGATGCCGTTGCGTTCACGGCTTTTGCCTATGATTTTATCGCAAGCATCTTGAAATTTCAGCCTGTCCGTAAGATCACCTCAGTTTTTATTATATCAGATATTCACTCTCACGTCAATCACAAAAACGCATAAAAAGAGCCTGAGATCTGCTCAGGCTCTTTAATCATACCATGATCCATCAGGTTATGCTGTCCGCAGTTATCTTGTCCCACTGGTCGCAATACTTGACTTCCATTTTGTCCATTTTTTCGTTGTAAAGCTTTGAGATAGCAGGTGTATCATATGAATAGATCATATCGTCTATGTTCTGTTCTACATAATCCATATCAACCGGCAAACGCTTGATTATGAAATATCCATATGTGTCATTCTCTGTGAGTTCAGTGGAAATGCCGTTTTCTTTTAGTTTGAAAGCGTCTTTTACAAGCTCTTCAGGATATCCAGTCGTATCTTTATTGAAATAATATCCTGTTGAAGGATCTTCAAGACCGAGATCCCAGCCGTACTTTTCAATAAGCTTATCAAAGTCTTCTCCGTCCTGAGCTTTTTTCAGAACTTCTTCTGCAAGCTTTTTAGCCTTTTCCTTAGCTTTCTTTACACCGTCATCATCAAGCTTCGCATAAGCTGACTGCTTTGCGCTCGCTTTGTCTGAAAGTGACATACTGTCATAACTGTCAGCGGTACTGTCATCAAGATCTACCTGTGCATAGAAAGGGATCATAACGTGAATCTCACGGCAATACTCGTTTGTATCCTTGACTATTTTTTTAAAGTCCTCTTTTTTAGTTGCATACTTACCGTTATTCTTAAAAAGAGTATCGTTTACTTTAGTATAGATAGTAGCTGTTTCAAGCATTTTCCTGTAAAGATCCTCTGTGAGGTAAGCCGACTTAATGTCATTAAGATAAGCTTCATCAGAATCATAGTTTGCTTTTGCTTTAGCTATCTGGTCATCAATTGTCTTGTTGTCATCGTCTGTAAGCTTAATTCCGTTTTCTTCTGCAAGCTCAGGTGCAACAAGTTCCTGCTTAAGTGCAGTGATAACGTCCTCCATAAGAAGCTCAAAACCACCGTCAGTTGACTTGATAGTGTCAAGGGTTGCTCCGTAAGTGGAAGTGTACTTGCTTATAGTATAATAATAATAGTATCTGAAAGTATCAAAATCAATATCCTTGCCGTCAATGGTGCAAACGATAAAGTCCTTAGTATCAATGGACTTGCCGTCAATTGTAAGGGACGGCTCAGGTGTCTGTTTTTCAGTTGTGCTGTCAACAGCTGAAACAGAAGAATCCACTGTGGAAGATACGGTTGATGAGCTGTCGTTATTTTTGCTGCATGAAGTAAAGCTGCAAATAGCTATTGTGAGAGCTGCTGTAACAGCGGCTAATTTCTTTATCATAATAATTGTCCTTTCCTTTGAGAGAAAATCCTCTGCATAACATAAATTTAATTATATCTTATTATTGTGATGATACTGTGTGATAATTCTTAAACTTTCTGTGAATGAAATATATATTATCCAGCGTGATACAGTTGACAATCTAAGCCTGGGAGAGTATAATATAAATGACTTTAATACGAAAAGAGGTATCCCATATGGATTTTGGTAAATATATTGCTCACAGAGGTCTTCACTCAGAACTTGTTCCTGAAAATTCTCTTACCGCATTCAGGCTTGCGGTTGAAAAATGTCTTTCTATCGAGCTTGATGTACGTCTAACAAAGGATTGCCGCATTGTGGTTTTCCATGACAATGACCTTATGAGAATGTGCGGCATTGAGGGCAAGGTGTTTGATTACACATATGAACAGCTTTCTGCCTTTAAACTTAAAAACAGTGATGAAAAGATACCACTGCTGTCTGAGGTGCTGAAAATTGTTGACGGCAAAGTGCCACTTCTTATTGAGCTTAAAGGCGGTGCGCCATTTGGAGAGCTTGAAAGCCGAGTTGACCATATGATGAAGAAATACAAAGGCGAATTTGCAGTGCAGAGCTTTAACCCGTTCTCAGTGATGTGGTTTAGGTTTCATTCACCAAAAGTCACAAGAGGTCAGCTTATCTCAAAATACAGAAAAAATATAGACCTTGAGTATATCGAAAGATTCATCTGCGCCCAGCCATTTATATGGCGTTTTATATCAAAACCGCAGTTCATTGCAGCTGACCTTAGGTCAATAAGCCTTGAAACTGCATTTCAGGCCGTTGATATAGATGCAGACTTGCTCACATGGACGGGAAGAGGCAAAGAGCTTATAGAAACTGCTTCACAGTTTTCAAAGACAGTTATAGCAGAGCAGTTTCCAGATGATTTTGATTTTTCTGACAATTGGGAGGAAAGCTGTGAATAAGATGCAAGACCTTCCATTGTGCGACCTTAACGAAGTCAAACGTACTGCAAAACGCACTGACAGCGATATTTCAGGCTGTAAATTTAGCGGAGAATATCTTGAAAGCGAAGATCTCTCCTGCCTGTCATTTATAAACTGTATGTTTGAAAACTGCACCTTTACCGATTGCGATTTTGAGCGTTCCTCATTCGTTGATGTGACGTTCATATCCTGCGATCTGTCAAATTCATCACTGGACTCATCCTACCTCAGCAGATGTGAGTTCCGCTCCTGCAAGCTCGTTGGCGCAGAGTTCAAGGATTGTTCCATTCAAGGTGTAACCTTTGAATCCTCAAACTGCGGATATGCCATATTTGATAAGTGCAAGCTGTCTGAAACCCAGGTGAAAAACAGTGATATGTCCTCCGCTGAGCTTGTTTCCTGCAATTTAAAAGCGTTTAAGACAAGCGGAACTAAATATCTCGGCACATCATTTTTCAGAACGGCTCTCGGCGGCGTTGATTTTTCTACCTGTCTTGTAAGTGGACTTCGCGTTTCTGATACATTCAGAGAACTCCGAAACGCTGTTTTTTCAGCCAATCAAGCTGTGGAGCTTTCAATGCTTCTTGGAATAAGAATAAAATAATTTTAGCCGCTATGACAATAAACGTCACAGCGGCTTTTTTATCACTTTTTATCCTGTTCTATCAGTATTTTCACAGCGTTCACCGCACAGTGGATACCTCTTGTGGTGTCGTCGCTCACATTGTCTTCAAGGTCTGCCTTTGAACGCTCCACGTTCCATATAGCTGTTATAACAGCTCCACAGCGGACGTGTCTTGTGATACCTACTGAGAAAACTGCGGCACATTCCATTTCGGAAGTCATACAGCCGCATCTTAAATATGCGTCCCAGCGGTAATTTATATCGCCGCTCACAGGCATTGAGTCAGGCTCTACTTCTCCATAAAAGCTGTCCTTGCTGTGGACAACGCCCACATGATAACGCTTGCCAAGCTTATCTTCTGACAGTTCAGCCGCAGCTTTTGCAAGGGCAGTTGTTACAGTGAAATCTGCTACAGCAGGGTAGCCCTCGGGGAGATATTCTTTTGACGTACCTTCGCCACGGACAGCCGCCGAAGCTATAACAAGGTCGCCACCGCTAACGGAAAGATCCATTCCTCCGCTTGTGCCAATACGAATAAATGTGTCTGCGCCGCACTTTACCAGTTCCTCCACTGCAATTGCCGCAGATGGCCCACCGATACCGGTCGAGCACACAGTTACCTTTTCACCGTAAAGATAGCCTGTATAAACATTGTATTCTCTGTTTTGAGCCACCTGCTTTGCGTCATCAAGAAGTGCCGCTATTTTCGGCACTCTTCCAGGGTCGCCCGGCATAATAACATATCTGCCCACTTCATCAGGGATAGTTCTGATGTGAAATTGTCTTTCACCGTCCATAATGCTTGCCATAAAAATTCCTCCTCTCAGAATTATTCGTCGTATGGATAATTATTTTCTTCGTATAATTCATTTTCTGCAAAATTTTTTCCGGATTTCTGCTTTTTCTTTATATGTATAAGCACTATGATAAGCACTATTGCTATAATCGCAAAAAGCCCGCCTAATCCACAGAAAACAACTGTTAATATGGTGTTGGTTGTATCATTTGGTGCATAAAACGTTTCAGGGTCGTCAGGGTCACAGAATATCTGGATCGTTTGTCCTCTTCTGTATCTGATGTTGCTGGAATATGTATTGCTGTGAGTGGTGTAGAGCTGTCCGTCAACGTTATATGAATACACTGGTGTGTAAACTGTGCTATATGACACGTGTCCGTCATCGTTCTCGTGTCGTTCATCTTTGCTGAGAATATCTGATATTATAGCATTGACTTCAAGAGTACATCTGTTTTTGAGCTGAGTTTGGTGTATTGCAAAACCTATTCCAACTGCAAGAAATGTCACGCCAACCAACATGAAAACTAACGCTATTATTTTCATTGCCGATTTGCTGTAATGCACATGAGATCTTTTGTAATAACGCATATTTTTCCCCATTTAAGCATAAAAGCCAACACCTTAATATGGCGTTGGCTTTTGTTTTATATTACTTTTCCATTTTCATTGAAATGTCAAACGCCTTGACTGAGTGTGTGATAGCACCGATAGAAATGATATCAACACCTGTTTCAGCTATCGCACGGATTGTTTCAGAGGTCACGTTTCCTGAAGCTTCTAAAAGTGCTTTGCCATTTGTCATTTCAACAGCCTTTGCCATATCTTCATTTGTCATATTGTCAAGCATGATTATCTCAACGCCAAGTGTAAGAGCTTCTTTGAGTTCTTCAAGGTTTCCGACTTCAACTTCTATCTTGACAGTATGCCCCATTTTTTCTCTGAGAGCGTTTACTGCGCCTGTCATGCTGCCATATGCGTCAAGGTGAGTGTCTTTTAGCATTGCGCAATCTGAAAGATTGTATCTGTGGTTTTTTCCACCGCCTACTGTAACTGCATATTTCTGCAAAACTCTAAGACCTGGGAGCGTTTTTCTTGTGTCAGCAACAGATGCCTTTGTACCCTTTACAAGCTCTACGCATCTGTTTGTTGCAGTTGCAACGCCTGACATATGCTGAACGATATTCAGTGCCGTTCTTTCGCCTTTGAGCAAGGCTCTTGTTGAGCCTGTTATTCTTGCGATAATGTCACCTTTCTTGACCTTTTCACCGTCATGGATAAATATCTCACATTTAACATTGCTGTCAAGAAGCTGAAAAACTCTCATTGCAACATCAATTCCACAAAGAACGCCTTCGTCCTTTGAAACATACTTTGCTGTTGAAACTGAATTTTCGTCAACAAGATAATCCGTTGTAACGTCTATATAGTTGATATCCTCCAGCAGAGCTGTTTTAATGATATCGTCGATCTGAAACTGCATTAATCTCATTTGTTTTCCTCCATTTTTTCTTTGGATTTGAGCTTTTCGATAGCGTCCTTTAATACGATATAAGCGACAGTTGTAAGAGACCTTGCTTCAACATAATCTCTGTCTATTTTGAAATTACCGTCACAAAGGAAATTTTTTAGCTTTGTTACTTCTTGAAGATCAGGCGGCAAAGCCTCCTTATCAGGGATAACGAAATATGCACGCTGCATTATATCTCTTATCTCTGTTCTTATGCCCTGAGGAATGTGCGGGGCTTCATTGTCTATCTTGAAATCGTATGTTTCAAGGTCACCACTGTCAGATTTTATCTTTTCATTGATGTCAGCCGCAGCACGTCTTGAAAATACCAAAGCTTCAAGTAGGGAATTGCTTGCAAGTCTGTTATTGCCGTGAACACCTGTATGTGAACATTCGCCGCAGGCATAAAGCCTGTCAATGTTAGTTCTTGCATATGTATCAACATTTATGCCGCCCATAAGGTAATGATGACAAGGGAAAATAGGTATCATATCCTTGGTCATGTCATAACCTGCTTCGAGAAGCTTTTCATTTATCATAGGAAATCTGTTTCTGACAAACTCAGGGTCTTTGTGAGTGATATCAAGATAGAATTTGTCAGATCCTGTTTTCTTGGCTTCAGCCATGATCGCATGAGAAACAACATCTCTTGGAGCAAGCTCCAGACGATCGTCATAGTTTTGCATAAATCTTTCGCCGTTGCAGTTTTTAAGATAAGCTCCCTCGCCTCTGACAGATTCAGAGATAAGGAAAGTTTCACGAGTGTGCTTGTTGTTAAAGCCTGTTGGGTGGAACTGGATATAGCTGAGATTTTTTATCTCTGCTCCAAGTTCATAAGCAATAGTTATGCCGTCGCCTGTTGCGATAGCGGAGTTTGTAGTGTATTCGTAAACTCTGCCTATTCCACCAGTTGCAAAAATGGCGTATCTGCAATTATATGTCGTATATTCGTTGTCATTAGTCAGCACAAGAATGGAAAAACCTGTTTCGGTTTTCTTTGCGTTGCACATAACGACATTTTCGAGTATTTCAACATTATCTAGCTGTTGAACATTTCTTAGTAGAGTTGTTTCGATCTCCAGACCTGTGGTATCGGCATGATGAAAAATCCTGTTCATACCGTGTCCACCTTCGAGAGTGCGGTGATAAGATCCATCAGGACACTTATCAAAGTCAGCACCAAGCTCTATGAGTTTTCCAATGTCAATATAGGCTTCGTCAACAAGGACCTGAGTGGACTCAGGATCATTTTCAAATCCACCTGCTACAAATGTATCATGTTTGTGATATTCAGGCGAGTCCTTTGGATTGTCATAAACGCCTGCAATTCCACCCTGCGCAAGGGAAGAGTTACACAAGGTCAGCTCTCTTTTGGAAAGCACAAGTACATTTAAATCACGGGAAAGGTTAAGTGCTGCATATAGACCTGCCGCACCGCAGCCAGCGATAATAACGTCATAATTTTTGTTGTTCATATTTGTAACCTCTTTGTATGGCGGAGTGTCGCCAAGTGTTATGTAAAAATCACATCAGATATTGCTCTGAAATAATTTATACTTATTTCATTATACCATATATTTTTTCCTTTTTCAACTGTTATTTGAATATATAATACACATACCTTACATTATTATTTTAAGTGCAAATTAACAAAAAAATGACTGCCTGCTCCCTAAAGGGAACAAGCAGTCGGAGGTTTATTATAGATCAACTAATAATCAAATATTAGTCACTCTGCAAATTGCTTTGTCAGCAAAGATTATTTGCCGTAGTAAGCCTTGAGGTACATTTCCTTCAGCTCGCTCATCAGTGGGTATCTTGGGTTAGCACCTGTGCACTGGTCATCAAATGCGTCCTCAACCATGTTGTCGAGAGTGTCAAGGAAGTGCTTCTCGTCTACGCCGTAATCAGCGATAGTCTTCTTGATACCAACTCTTTCCTTGAGAGCCTCGATAGCGTCGATGAACTTGTTGAGTGTATCCTCATCGTTCTTACCAACGATACCAAGTGAATGTGCACACTCGCAGTATCTCTCAAGAGTATGTGGATACTGATACTGTGAGAAAGTACCCATCTTTCTAGGTGTTGGGTCAGCGTTGTATCTCATTACCATTGTGATAAGGAGAGCGTTAGCAACGCCGTGTGGCAGGTGATGATAAGCACCAAGCTTATGAGCCATTGAGTGGCAAACACCGAGGAATGCGTTAGCAAATGCCATACCAGCCATTGTAGATGCTGTAGCCATTTCCTCACGAGCCTTAACGTCTGTCTGACCGTTGTCATATGCACCTGGCAGATACTTGAAAATGAGCTTCATAGCTCTCAGTGCAAGACCGTCAGTGTAATCTGTAGCCATTACAGATGCATAAGCCTCAAGAGCGTGTGTCAGAGCGTCGATACCTGATGCAGAAGTCAGACCTCTTGGAGCAGACATCATCATATCTGTATCAACGATAGCCATGTTAGGCATGAGCTGGTAGTCAGCCAGAGGATACTTAGTACCTGTCTTTTCATCAGTGATAACTGCGAAAGGTGTTACCTCAGAACCTGTACCAGAAGATGTTGGGATAGCAATGAAGTATGCCTTCTCACCCATCTTAGGGAATGTGTAAACTCTCTTACGGATATCGATATATCTCATAGCCATATCGAAAAAGTCAGCGTCTGGATGCTCGTAAAGAACCCACATGATCTTACCAGCGTCCATTGCAGAACCACCGCCGATAGCGATAATTGTGTCAGGCTCGAAAGCTCTCAACTGAGCAACACCCTCAAGTGCGCAAGCAAGTGTTGGGTCTGGAGCAACATCGAAGAATGTTTCGTGGAGAATACCCATTTCATCGAGTTTATCTGTGATAGCCTTTGTATAACCATTCTTATAAAGGAACTGGTCTGTTACGATGAATGCCTTTTTCTTGCCCATAACAGTCTTCAACTCGTCAAGAGCAACAGGGAGACAACCCTTCTTGAAGTATACCTTTTCAGGTGCTCTGAACCAAAGCATATTCTCTCTCCTCTCAACGACTGTCTTAATGTTCAGCAGGTGCTTAACGCCAACGTTCTCAGAAACTGAGTTGCCGCCCCATGAGCCGCAGCCGAGTGTGAGGGAAGGAGCAAAGTCAAAGTTGTAGAGGTCACCGATACCGCCAAGTGAAGAAGGTGTGTTTACGATAAGACGGCAAGTCTTCATTCTTGCAGCGAACTTATTGAGCTTTTCTCTCTCGTTTATGTTATCTACCCAAAGAACTGAAGTATGACCAAGACCACCGTTGTTTACGAGAAGTGCCTCTGCGATGTCAAG
>NZ_FR890786.1:48696-58929 GCF_000435935.1 Ruminococcus sp. CAG:57
TCTTTGACTTGTACATACCAAGGATAGTTGTGAGCTTTTCGTGACCGAAAGCCTCTTCAGGAGCTGTGCTTGTAGCCTCGCCGATGAGTACCTTTGTATCCTCTGGAACTTCAAAGCCAGCCATTTTAGCGATAGTTACAGGACGCTGACCAACGATCTTAGCATTAAGAGCACCGTTGATGAGCATTGTCTTTCTTATCTTGTCAGCCTCTTCATCGTTGAGGAAGTAGCAACCTCTCTTGATGAATTCCTTCTTAACATCGTTGTAAACTGTCTTATCAGCGATAACTGTCTGCTCTGTAGCACAAATCATACCGTTATCAAATGTCTTAGAATGAATGATAGAGTTTACAGCGTTTACGATATCAGCAGAAGAATCGATGATAGCGGATGCGTTACCGGCACCAACACCGAGAGCTGGTGTACCAGATGAGTAAGCAGCCTTTACCATTCCAGGACCGCCTGTAGCGAGGATTGTGTCAGACTCTCTCATGATCATGTTTGTGAGTTCAAGAGAAGGAACATCGATCCAACCGATGATACCCTTTGGAGCACCTGCTGCAACAGCTGCATCATAAACGATTTTAGCAGCAGCGATAGTTGACTTCTTTGCTCTTGGGTGTGGTGAGATTATGATACCATTTCTTGTCTTAAGACAGATAAGTGTCTTGAATATAGCAGTAGAAGTTGGGTTTGTTGTTGGGATAACAGCAGCGATAAGACCGATAGGCTCGTAAATTCTCATTGTGCCGTAAGCCTTGTTTTCCTCAAAAACACCACAAGTCTGAACATTCTTGTACTTATTGTAGATGTGCTCAGCAGCATAGTTGTTCTTGATAACCTTGTCTTCAACGATACCCATGCCTGTTTCCTCAACAGCCATCTTTGCAAGTG
This sequence comes from Ruminococcus sp. CAG:57, assembly GCF_000435935.1. NCBI lineage: Bacteria > Bacillati > Bacillota > Clostridia > Eubacteriales > Oscillospiraceae > Ruminococcus > Ruminococcus sp. CAG:57. Next base: position 49,591 of record NZ_FR890786.1, read on the forward strand.
GGATTCTTGCCTTGTTAGCAGCGATAGCAGCAGCCTTGAAAATCTTATCTACCTGCTCCTGTGTGTAGGTAGCGAAGATAGCCTGTGCAGCTCTTACTTCAGCGATCTTAGCAGTCAAAGCTTCCTCTGTATCGACGATGCCGACTGTTTTAGCTTCACTCTTTGCCATAAAATAAACCTCCAATAAATTAATTATTGTTTTTTACTCTTGATAACCCCCGCTCGGGTTTTATCTTAGTTATATTATATACGATTGTTATTTTTTTGTCAATCTTATAAAGTCACAGCTTTTTTGATATTTTACGTCGTTTTATTATGCAATATACATAAATATTGAACATTGTTTTATGATAGATTAACAATTCATGACCGTCATATTGCACAATAAAAATCAGATTGATAAAAATTTATCATATATGCCGCCTGAAAGAAGATTAATAAACATAAGATAAAATCTAAACAAAAATAAAACAGTTGTGAAAATAACGAAAAAGTGCTTGACATTTAGAAAATATGTAGTATAATATAGACATAACAGAGATACATAGAAAGCGCTGAGATGTAAAGGTAATTTTACACAATAAGGCTGTTGAAAAATCGATGTATACTCTGAAACTCGACTTAATACCATATTTTAAAATAAAAGGAGATATGACTTATGAAACTTGATAACTTTGTAGCATCCAGCGACATCTATGATGTTTATGAATCTGATGGAATGGCAGTCAGGATCTATAAGAAGCCTGAATACAAGGAAAAGTGTCTGTATGCGGCTCTTACACACGCAAGAGTTGAAACAACACTTGGCAATTCCTTTATAAAGATGCCTGTTCTTCACGAGGTTTCCGTTATTGACGGCAAATGGGCTATTACAATGGACTTTATAAAAGGTAAGACTCTTCAGCAGCTTATGGACGAAAATCCAGACAAGAAAGACACATATCTTAACCAGTTTATCGACATTCAGTGCGAGATACACGCTCAGTATATGCCACTTCTTTCAAAGCTGAAAGATAAGATGGCAAGACAGATCAAGACTCTTGGTCAGATCGATGAGATAAAGAAGTATGAGCTTCTCACAAGACTTGATTCAATGCCAAAGCACATCAAGCTTTGCCATGGTAACTTTGAGCCAAAGAACGTTATCATTAATGACGAAGGTACTTATGTTATCAATTGGGGTTCTGCTAGACAAGGCAATGCTTCTGCTGACGTTGCAAGAACATACCTGCTGTTCTGCCTTAACAATCCTGATCTTGCTGAGGCTTATCTTGATAAGTATTGCGTAAAGAGCGGAACATCTAAGCAGTATGTACAGGCTTGGTTGCCGATCGTTGCAGCAGCACAGCTCATTAAGGGCAAACCAGAGGAGAAGGATCTGCTCATGAAGTGGATCGACGTTGTAGATTACGATTAGTCTTTTCGTCAGGTTGTAACAAATTTGTAACCTCTTATTGTGCAAATAGCTAAAAAATGATTTATCCCGATTATGAGTTTCGTCATAATCGGGATATTTTGTTACAATTCTTTATAATCTCTTTACAGAGTAATTTTCATGTGATATAATGTGAAACTGTTGAAATATGACATAATGATTTAGGACTACAGAGGTTATTCGGAGGATCAATATGAAAAAGCTAATGATAGCTGTTGCTATAGTTTGCACTATGTTTGCTTTCCCGGCTTGTGGAAAAAATGCCGATAATAAAACAGAAAATAATGTTAATCTTACAAATAATGACGTAACGACAGCTCAGACAGAGGTTACTGATGAAGTGCCAGACGAAACTACTTCACTCCCTGACAGAAGCACTCTTGAAAAGATACCAGATGAGGCTGTTGATTCGTTTAATCAGGTCGTAGATGTCTGCAAGGAGATATACCCTTTGGCTGAAAAAACAAAAAGGCTTTATGGCTATACAGGCACTAAGACTGTGAACAAAAAGAATTGTTACATTTTTGTTATATATGATAAAAATGATGATGTGTTGACAAAGGTGGCAACTGTCGCTGCCGAGGTCGCATCAGATAAGCTTTACGTTCTCGATGATGAAACAGGAAGTGCTGAAAAAATCAATACCGAGGATGTTAAAACTCAATCTACAGAGTCATGGGCAGATCAAGTAACTGAGTCTTTTGCTGAATACTATCAGAGCAAAGAGGTTAACGACCATCTTGCTGCAGTTGTTGAAACAGCCGCGGTTAAAACAGTTCGCTAATACTTTATATAAAAAATCACACCAGAAAATTTTCTGGTGTGATTTTTTTTATTCGATCTCTTCGCTGTTGTCAGTATCAGTGCTTGTTATGATATTTGTTGCATATGTAAGTGTAAGCAGGCTGTCACCTAAATGGACATTTTCCACAACTATGTTTTCATAGTCGATGCTAAGATCATAATGTGAAAAATTCCAGAACGCTTTCAGACCAAGATTTACAAGCTGGTCTGCAATAGCCTGAGTGTTTGCCTTCGGTATACAAAGCACAGCTACAACAGGGGAGTTTGCTTCGCAAAAGCTTTCTATATCATTAGTGTGACGAATCGGTATGTTTCCTACCACTTCACCAGTGAGCTTAGGGTTTATATCAAATATGCCTATGAGATTGCAACCCCTTGTTTCAAAGTTAATATGTGTGGCGATAGCTTTACCAAGGTTTCCTGCACCGATAAGTATGGTCTTGAAATGCTTGTCTACTCCGAGTATCTTGCCTATTTCCATTCTAAGCTCGTCAACGTGATAGCCATATCCCTGCTGACCGAATCCGCCAAAGCAGTTAAGGTCTTGTCTTATTTGTGAAGCCGTGAGCTTCATTCTCTCAGAAAGCTCCCTTGAAGATATTCTTTCAAGTCCTTCTTTTTGAAGCTCACCTAAAAATCTATAATAACGTGGCAGTCGTTTTATTACTGATGTGGATATCGAACCGTCTTTAGACATATATTTACACTTTCCTTTACTAATAAACATGATTGATAAATAAATAACAATATCATATAATATAATAGCACTAATCTTTTCTTTTGTCAAGGACTTGTAAACTCTCTGCAGTCTTAAAAAAAGCAGCCTCGTTTTACAGAAGCTGCCTTATGTATATTAATTTTATTCTAGATCTTTTTTCTTTACAGAAGCAACACAGAAGTCGATGCGTTCATCATCATCTTCTTCATTTCCTGAACCTGTGAGAGGAACTCCTTTTGTTGGATCGATCCCGTCAACGGCTGTAACAAGCCCTGTACCCTCGCCAATAGAAGCACCTGATACTCTGAACTTTGTAATGTCGATAGGCTCGATAGAGGTCTCAACAGGCTTTTTAAGCTGTGGTATCCACTCGTATGGTACACGATAAGCTCTGTAGATCATGTTGCTTTTGAATGTTCCAGCAAAATTCTTGAAATAAGGGTTTACAAATTCCCAAACTATTTCATGGTCAGGTGTGACCTCAAGAAGATGTCCATCTGAACCTTCCGTAATAAGAGTGTTTCCGTTCGGAAGTCGCTGTGCAGAGCTGATGTATGAGCTATAGAACTTAGAAGCGTCAGTAAAAAGCAGATTTCCTGCTTCAAGGGGAGTGTACTGCCATGTTATTTCAAGTGTAACAGGATTGAATTGAAGTACTCTTGAGTAATCTCTGTGTGCATTGTTCACGCCTGTGAGGGAAGCAGGGTTAGGTGTGCCGTAGCCACCCTCGCCACCGTTATCGAATACCAACAGGTCGCCCTCTCCAGGAAGTCCCTTTGGTATCATGTGCAGGTGGTGCTGACCAATTATCCAGCCAAGCTTCTTTGTGGCTTCGCTTTCGTTGAAGTTAGGACCTACACGCCATACTATCTTACCTGTTGATTTCTCGATAATTCCGAGTATGTTAGAATTTCTTGCGTCAAATATGATATTGTCTGGGTGGAAGCGTTTGTCACCTGCGTCATACCACTTATTTTCGCCAAGGGTAGAGAAGTTGTTTATGTGCATCCAATCTCCACCTGCCTCACCGTGAAGACCAGGGTTTCTGAACAATGCGTTCTTTGCGGCCTCGTCAAAGCCAAGCTCATCAAAGTGGTCGCTTGCACGCCAGCTCCAAATTATATTGCCTTCCCAATCCACTTCGATGATCTTATCGTCGATAAGTCTTTTGTCTGAAATATCGTGGTTGTAGAGGTTCTCGTGAGTAAGGATAAGTGTATTGCCACTGTCTGTCTTTGGCTCACCATTTGGATAATAGTAACCCACAGTGCTGCCCTCACGCTGAAAATCATGGTGCTGTCTAGCCATATAGACCGGTTCTTTACCCGGGTCGGCAACAAGTTCAGTTTTGTCGAATTTCCATACGATATGACCATCCCAGTCTACCTGAACAAGATCAAGTTGATCCTGATATGCATATTTACCTCCTCTTGCTCCTGTTGTGCCCATTACATATCCGCCTGGGAGTATTTTGTTAGGAAATCCTCCCAGTCCAGCCCAAAGCTTTACTTCATTGCCATTCATATCTATGAGCAGAGCACCTTTAGCGGACGGGAAGATCGTATAGCCGCTGTAGGCTTTTTCTTTGTTGTATATTGTAACTCCTGTTGGATAAATGCTTGGATAACCCATGTCTGATTCCTCCTTATTTATTTGTCTGCTTTTGTCAGGTCTGCCGTAACGTTATCTGGAAATGCTTTTTTTGCTGAGTCTGGATAATAAAATTCCCTTATGTTGTAACTGTTTGGATATTTACCATTATCATACGCCCACTTATTTATTTCATCAAGATGAAATGCAGCTTCCTCAGAAAGTCCCAGTTTAATACTGTACTGTTCCCAGTTTGTTTTGAAATCATCTGGTTCGATTCCATATTTCTTTGATATTTTTTCAGCCGACTCATCTAAGTTGTCATTTATGTATTTAACGCTTTCATCAAGTGCTTTAAGATAGTTCGTAAGAGTTTCAGTATTGTTCTTTGCAAAGTCGCTTGATGTTATAAGATAAGCAGATACGTTTATCCCTATATCTTTTGCAGATGCGACCTGAGTCCAGCCCTCTGCTTCATATTTTTTTATAGCTGAGCCTGTAACGATAGCGGCTGATGCTTCACCGTTATGTGCAACTGCTATCTGAGTTGATATGGAATCTGTGTTGACGTTTTTCTGCTTTGACGGGTCAAGTCCTAAATAAGTCTGGGCTTGCCAGTTGAAGTATTCTGAAACTGTTCCAATAGAAGTTATCCATCCTTCACTTTCATCTAAAGCATCAAGATCATCTTTGTATTTTGGTGCAACAAAAAGTCCGCCGTTATATGAAACGCTTGAACTTAGATCTGAAAAAATCACAAGATTAGTGTTATCGAGAGTATTTCCAATTCTGTTTACAGCAGCAAAATCTGCAAGCAGTCCTGTATCTGCTGTGCCTGTTGCAATAGCGTCAACTGTGTTAATGCCGGCAGCGTATTCTGATGTTTCGAGAGATATACCATATTTCTCAAATATTCCTTGCTCCATACCGATATAGTCGGCATACTGATCTGGCTGACCTGTCATGTTCGCAACTCTCAAAACGCTAAGTTCTTTACCGTCTTTGATAACCTTCTTTGCGGTTTTTCCGCTTGATGAACTACCGCATGATGCAAGAAGAGTTGCTGTCAATGCTGTCGATGCTATTATTGCGATTATCTTTTTTATGTTCATTTTTAAATCTCTCCTGTTAAATTAATTATTTTACGTCAAAGTGTTTAAGTTTTTTCTTGCCAATAAACTGTAGGATCCTGTCAGCAGCAAAGCCGATCACAGCAAGTGTGACGATTCCTGCAAAAGCCCAGCTTGTTTTGTAATAAAGCTTCGAGCTGTTTATAAGATAACCAAGGCCATCACTGCCGACCAGCATTTCAGCTGCCACAACACAGATGATAGCTGAGCTAAGTCCTAGTCTTATTCCAGTGTAGATATTAGATACCGCTGATGGTACAACTACTGTGAAAAAAACTCTTGCTTTTTTTGCCCCCATGCAGGAAGCTGCTTCCACAAGCTGCTTATCAGTTGAAGCCACACCCGCTATAGTGTTTACGAACATAGGGAAGAATGATGCGTAGAAAATAAGTGCTACTTTTGATTCTTCGCCTACTCCGAACCACATTAAAAAGAGTGTCGTCAATGCAATAGCAGGCACAAATCTGAAAAAGCTAAGTATAGGTTCAACGAGCCAGCGTACAGGTCTGAAATTTCCTACAATAAGACCCATAGGAACAGCAAAAATTATTGAAAGTAGCCAGCCTTTTATTACTCTTCCAACGCTTGCAACAATGTCACTCCAAAGAGTTCCGTCTTTGATAAGTTCCTTCATGCTGTCGATCGTTTCCTTTGGGCTTGGAAGAAAATATTCATCATATTTCAAAGATCCTATTCCCCAAAGGGCAATTATTGCTACCCATGATATGATGCCACATTTTAGTATCTTCTGTATAGCAGAGGACTTTGTTTTATTATTTTCCATCTTTAATGTCCTCCTTATTAAATGTAGTATAGCTCTGAGTCATCAAGAGCTTTGTTTACGAGAATATTTGTAGTGTTTTCATCAATAGTGTAAAGCTTCTTGATAAGTACTTTTACCTTATCACCTTTTTTCAGGCGGGAAGCGTTCAGCGGATATCTGCCTGTTACTGAGATACCGTCTATGGAAGCTTTAACCTCAAAGGCGTTTCCTCTGAATGATACATCTTCTACAACTGCGTCTTCCATAGAGCTTTCAAATGGGTGGTATTCACTGTCTTCGAATTTATTTATTTCAATAAATTCCGGTCGGATTATAGCTGAGGCATTATTTTCTGTAACTTCAAAACCCTTTAGTTTGCTGTAATCCTCGATAATAGCTGACTGACCGATAAACTGAGCAACAAAAGAAGTTTTAGGTTCAAGGTATATCTCAACCGGATTGCCTATCTGCTCAACTCTGCCTTTGTTTGTGATAACAATTTCGTCTGCGACCTCTATTGCTTCGTCCTGATCGTGTGTAACGAAAATGCTTGTTATGCCTATTTTATCAATAGTATCACGAAGCCATGTTCTCAGTTCTTTTCTTACCTTTGCGTCGATAGCTGCAAAAGGTTCGTCAAGTAGAAGGAGTTCAGGCTGAGGTGCTAGTGCTCTTGCAAGAGCGATACGCTGCCTTTGACCTCCGCTGAGCTGGTCAGGATAACGCTTGCCAACGTCAGGCAAGCCAACAAGTTCAAGAAGCTCAGCCACACGTTGTTTGATAAACTTCTTATCTTTTTTCTGAACCTTCAGACCATAAGCTATATTATCGTAAACTGTCATAAAAGGGAAGAGCGCATAGCTTTGAAAAACAAATCCGATACCTCTTTCATTTGAAGGAAGTTTGTTGACATTTTTACCATCTATAATAATATCACCGCTATCCTGTTTTTCCAAACCTGCAAGCATACGCAGGATAGTTGTTTTACCGCTGCCGCTCGGTCCAAGCAGACCGATAAGCTTTCCCTTTTCAATACCAAAACTTACGTTATCCGAAGCTTTAAAATCGCCAAAGCTTTTATTAATGTTTTTTAATTCTATATACATAGCTGACAACTCCAATTAAGATATATTGCTGTGATAGTTCCAGTGTCAACATCGCTGCATTCGCTTATTGATCTTTGACAATTTAAGCTCCTCACTTTCAATTCATATCAAGTCGATATGATTAGTATGCTTTTATTATACATGATTTTATGGAAATGTCAATAGTTATGAATGATTTTCGTGAAATCATACATATATGATAGGAATACTTTATTATTGTTGTACATTTTATTCATAACCAACATATGTGAGAAATATGATATACAGAAATGTTTGATAATACTCTTGACAAAGTGCGTAAATAGTGATATAATCACTATATTCATAGTAAAGCTATATGAATAATATAATATATATTGGAGGAAATAAAAAAATGCTAACAGAACTGACAAACCAGAATTACAACGAGCTGATATCAGCAGACAAACCGCTTGTTATAGAATTTTACTCACCTACCTGTGTTCACTGTAAAAGAACAGAGGCAGGGCTTAACGAAGCTGCAGAAGAGCTTGGAGAAACCGCTATCATAGCTAAGTGTGATATCACCTCTCAGCCAGATCTTGCGAAGAGATATGACGTTACAGCACTGCCAACACTCCTTTTTATAAAGAACGGTGATATCAAAAACAAGCTTGAGGGTTTTACGCACAAGCTGATAATTCTTGACAATATAAAGAGATTATAAAAAAATCAGTCCGATGTTTTGAGCATCGGGCATTTTTTTTGAGCAAAAGGTCTTGACAAAGTAGGGAGTTTATGATAAAATAATAATGATATTTTGTACGCGGGTGTGGCGGAATTGGCAGACGCGATAGATTTAGGTTCTATTGGCAACACCGTGCAGGTTCAAGTCCTGTCACCCGCACCATACTTGTGCAATAAAATAGATGCACACCTCGAAAAGCTCGTATTTACGAGTTTTTTTTGCGTTTTGAGGGTAAAAATTTCAGGTGTAAAACCGTAGATGCTTTTCGCCAGTTTTCACCAAAAAGGAAGTCAAACCCCACACAACAAAAAATATCGAACATATGGATGATATCGGCACTGTGCATTGCGTTTTTAATAACGGCAGAACGTTAGGAGTTATCCCTGGTGTGGACGACTTTCATATCGTAAGTGAAGATAGTGAGCCAACAGAAGAAATGAATATATCAATGTGACGGTCAAGTTTTGAAAAAAGCTTGACCGTTTTTTTGTTGGAAAAATCGGAAAGGAGATGATTCGTACTGATAAAATATTTTGATATCTTTGCAGGAATAGGCGGATTCCGTTCGGAACTTGAAAAAGCGGGCGGCTTTGAGTGCGTCGGATACTGCGAGATAGATCGACGGCAAGGAATACGAACTCGATATCAGCTTCAAGAAATACAAGTAGGTAGAGAGTATTTCGGACGAGATCGAAAAACAGAATATCGATGTCGATATTTCCGATTTCAAGGATTCTTCCGACTTTTATTTGTATTTAAGCAAGTTTGACGATCAGTCTTCTGAAGAAATATCGGTTAATGTTACCGGCAAGATGATTGCTCAGAAGAATATATCAAAAATTTCCTTGAAATTGCCGTATATTTGTGGTACAATTAAAGAACAAGTTAAAAATATTTACGACTCCAAGATTGTCGACACCGATCTGCTCAAAATCGGTATTAATAACGGTTATCAGCAGGTGATATCGGGACCCATGGCATACATTTCGACTATAACGGTCGGATATGTTCCCAACAAAGAGTTTTACAGCATTTTTGGAGACGGAACTCCAAGCAGTATCTATAATCTGAAAAATGACTATTGGGC
>NZ_FR890787.1:0-26684 GCF_000435935.1 Ruminococcus sp. CAG:57
GCGAGTGACTGGTCGAGGTGACGGGACTTGAACCCACGGCCTCTGCGTCCCGAACGCAGCGCTCTACCAAACTGAGCCACACCTCGAAATACCACTGTAATATTATATCACACCCATCAAACCTTGTCAAGGCGTTTTTTTTTGTTTTGTATCCTCTTTGCTCTTTTTTACTGCGTTGACCTTTGGTGTTTGACGAATTTATTGAAATCATTCTCATTGTAACTTATTTTCATTGACATATGCCTTGCGTTGTGATATTATATATATAAAGGTGTTCTCGTTTGAAAGTTTTTGTATGAGGTGATGAAATCGATGAATATGAAGAAAAGAATGTTGAGCATTGTCCTGTCTGGCGCAATGGCTGTTTCTACTGCTGTGTCTGCTGGATCGTTCGGTGCCTTTGCCGTGGCGCAATGTGTTGCATATTCAGGCTCTAATGTGAATGATCAGGACTATGTGCAATGGTCTGACACAGTGAAATCTTACCTGACAGTGTGCGACAACGGCAATTATATGCGTGTCCAGTCAGGCGCTATCGAGGGCAAGCTCCTTGTGGAATATTACAGCTCTGATTTTGAACCGCTCAGCACTAAGCTTATCGACAATGAACTGCCGATCTTTGGTGCTTTCTATGACTCCGGCAATAATTATTATGTACTTAGCGGTCAGGAAAATCCGAAACAAAACGACTCCCTCGAGGTTTTCCGTATCACGAAGTATGATAAGAATTGGAACAAAATAAAGTCCTGCGGTCTGTATGGAGCTAACACTACAGTTCCATTCGATGCAGGCTCGGCAAGAATGACCCATAGCGGTGACCACCTGCTTGTGAGGACCTGCCACGAAATGTATAAATCAAGCGACGGCAATAATCATCAGGCTAATGTTACCATTGAAGTGGATATGCCTTCGATGACTATCACTGATTCATATACCGGCGTCATGAACGTTGATTATGGCTATGTTAGCCACTCCTTCAATCAGTTTATAAAAACCGACGGCAACCATATAGTCGCCCTCGACCATGGTGACGCTCATCCACGTTCCGCCGTTCTGGTGAAGTATAATTCTGATTTTACTACAGGCAAATTTTTCCCAAGCTATTTTGAACAGGTCAGCAATATCGACGTTGTAACATACCCTGAATATACCGCCGGTCACTATAACTATACAGGTGCGGCTATAGGCGGCTTTGATGTGTCATCATCAAGCTATATCGTGGCACAGAGTACAGTTGACCTTGATTATATCAATACGTCAGAAACACGAAACGTCTACGTTTCCGCTGTTTCAAAGGATCTTTCCACAAACAAGCTCAATAAGATAACTTCTTATGCAGAGGGTACAGCTTCTGCTTCTGCTCCACAGCTTGTGAAGATAAATAATAACAGCTTTTTGCTATTGTGGTCCAGAGATACAAAGGTAAGCTGTGTGAAGCTAAACGCTGACGGCACAGTAAACGGCGGTATACACACCTTTGAGGGAAGCCTTTCAGATTGCCAGCCTGTTATCAAAAACGGCAGAGCAGTATGGTATGTTTACGATAAAAATAACGTGACCTTCAACTCCCTGAACCTTTCAAATCTTGACGATATAAAGACGGTTGACGTCAAAACAGGTCATGACTACGAAACAAAGTACGCATCAAAAACTGACGGCACTGTAACACAGACCTGCAAGTCTTGCGGTTATGTGAATAAGTTCACAGTTCCGACCTCTACCACTGTTTATTGGCGCACAGACCTTTCGAATACGTCCTTTTCAAGCGTATTGAGCAAAACTCAGTTCAGTGTGGGCGACAGCATTGATTTCTGGCTTTATGACGATACAGACTACACAGTTGAATTTTCTGATCGCAGCATGGTAAGTGTAAATAAGCTTGAAAACTATGCTAATGATATCAGACGTATCACATTCAAAAACGGCGGTTCACTCACTGTAAAAATTTATCCTACATACAATCCGTCTGTAGCAAAGACATACAAATTCACCTGCGGATGCACGAGCCACACATATGGCAGTGCTGTTATCACAAAACAGCCGACCTGCACATCAGAAGGTACAAAAACAAAAACTTGTACGCAGTGCGGAGCAACAGTAACAGAAACAATTGCAAAGCTTTCCCACAGCTACACAACCACAGTTGTTGCACCTACTTGCACTACTAACGGCTACACTCTCCACAAGTGTTCTGTTTGCGGTACTTCATACAAGGATAGCACAACAAAAGCACCAGGTCACAGCTACGGAAATTCTGTTGTAACAAAACAACCGACCTGCACATCAGAGGGTACTGCCATAAAGACTTGTACAAAGTGCAATGCGACATTTACAGAAACTATAGCAAAGACTTCACACAAATATGTCGACACAGTTGTTGCACCTACTTGCACTGCTAACGGCTACACTCTCCACAAGTGTTCTGTTTGCGGTACTTCATACAAGGATAGCACAACAAAAGCACCAGGTCACAGCTACGGAAATTCTGTTGTAACAAAACAACCGACCTGCACATCAGAGGGTACTGCTATAAAGACCTGCACAAAGTGCAATGCGACAGTTACAGAAACTATACCAAAGACTTCACACAAATATGCTGACACAGTTGTTGCACCTACTTGCACTACTAACGGCTACACACTCCACAAGTGTTCTGTTTGCGGTACTTCATACAAGGATAGCACAACTAAGGCAACAGGTCACAGCTACGGAAATTCTGTTGTAACAAAACAGCCGACTTGCACATCAGAGGGTACAAAAACAAAGACTTGCACAAAGTGCAATGCAACAGTTACAGAAAAGCTTCCTGCAAAGGGTCACACCGCAGTTACCGACAAGGGCTACCCTGCTACTTGCACCACCGCAGGCAAAACAGACGGCTCACATTGCTCAGTTTGCAATACTGTTATCAAAGTTCAGACAGTGATAAATGCCACAGGTCACAAGTCAAGCGGTTGGATAGTCGACAAGGCGGCTTCTATCGGAGTTAAAGGCTCAAAGCACAAGGAATGTACAGTCTGCAAGAAAGTTCTTGAAACGGCTGAAATTCCTGCACTTTCAAGAATTAGCATTTCAAAGGCAAGCGTGACACTTTCAACTTCGACCTACGCTTATGACGGCAAGGCAAAGAAGCCTGGTGTAACGGTCAAGCTAAACGGCAAAACTTTGAAGAATGGTACAGATTACACAGCTTCCTATTCAAACAACACCAAGGTTGGAACAGCAAAGGTCACTATTAAGGGCAAGGGCAATTACACTGGCTCAGTTTCTAAGACCTACAGTATCAAAAATAACTTCAAGAAAGCCACAGTTTCGGGCATTTCCACAAAGGCTTTCACTGGCAAGAACATCACTCAGAGCATTACTGTTAAATACAATGGCAAAACATTGAAAAAAGGCACTGACTACACAGTTTCATACTCTAACAACAAGAGCATAGGCACTGCCACTGTAAAAATCACAGGAAAAGGCTCTTACACAGGCACTATCACAAAGACGTTCAAGATAAATCCTGCCAAGCACACAAGGAATGTACTGCCTGCAAGAAAATTCTTGAAACGGCTGAGATCCCTGCACTTTCAAGAATTAGCATTTTAAAGGCAAGCGTGACACTTTCAACTTCGATCTACGCTTATGACGGCAAGGCAAAGAAGCCTGGTGTAACGGTCAAGCTAAACGGCAAAACTTTGAAGAATGGTACAGATTACACAGTTTCCTATTCAAACAACACCAAGGTCGGAACAGCTACTGTAAAAATCACGGGCAAGGGCAATTACACAGGCTCAGTTTCTAAGACCTACAGTATCAAAAATAACTTCAAGAAAGCCACAGTTTCGGGCATTTCCACAAAGGCTTTCACTGGCAAGAACATCACTCAGAGCATTACTGTTAAATACAATGGCAAAACGCTGAAAAATGGTACTGACTACACAGTTTCATACTCAAGCAACAAGAATATAGGTACTGCCACTGTAAAAGTCACAGGAAAAGGCTCCTACACAGGCACTATCACAAAGACGTTCAAGATAAATCCTGCCAAGCAGGAGATACAGAAGCTCACGGCAAAGTCAAAGGCTTTCTTTGTGGATTGGGCGCAGAAAGTTCTGCTACCGGATACGAGATTCAGTATGCTACCAACTCAAAGTTCACAAGTGCAAAGAAAGTTACCATAACAAACAACAAGACCGACACCAAGACTATTTCAAAGCTTTCAGGCAACAAGAAATATTACGTTCGTGTTCGTTCTTACACAAAGGTAAAGGGTACTAAGTATTATGGCGCTTGGTCGGCTTCAAAGAGTGTTACTACTAAGAAGTAATTTTTATCGTTTATGAAATATCCCCCATGCAGAGGTTTTCTGCATGAGGGAGTTTTTTTGCGTTAAAGCGTACATTTTGTCGGCAAAGCCACCCTGAAATGTTACGACCGACCATATAAAAAAACACCGCACAAAGTCTTACCTCTGTGCGGTGTAAATATCTACTTTATTACTTCCTCTTAGAAACCACCATAGCTGCACCTGCAAGTGCTGCCAGACCTATACTTATGCCCATTGCCGCATCTGTATTAGGGTTTGTGGTGCTGTTAGGATTTGTCGTTGTCTTTGATGATGAAGCCGCTGTGCTGCTGTCATTTGTTGCTTCAGAAGAAGCCTCGGAAGATGACTCCTCTGCTTTGCTCTCGCTGCTCTCCTCACTTGACGACTCCTCAACAACGTTATTGAACTCAACATCGTCGTCCTTTGTCATTTCGTCAACGCCGTCGTTAACCAACTCAACTCTCTCCCAGCCGTAAATGCCTTCAATAGCATATGTAAGCTCATAAGCTGCTGTCTTCTGTGAAACAGCTGATGGGTGATAGTCAACTGCATAACCATTGTTTTCGCTGTCCTGAACGCTGAACTGGAAAACTGATACCTTGCTGTCGCCTGTTTCAGTCTTATAAGTGTCAACTGCATCTGTAATAGAAGGATAAAGCTCCTGTCCCATAATACCGAGTGTACAAAGTATCTCAGAATTTGGATTCTTAGCTCTTATCTCCTTGAGGAAATTTACATAGCCCTTTTCAAACTCAGCACACTTATCAGGGTCACCCTTTGTGTATGAGTTATCGTTTGTACCAAGATTTACAACGATAAGCTCAGGCTGATACTGTGAGAAATCCCAATCATAATTAGCTGTCTGTTCACCGTCGAACCAGCTCCATGTAAAGCAGAACTTATCATAAAAATTTGGCACAAGCAGTGCGTCATTTATCTTGCCGTTGCCTGAATAACCAGAGATCACACCTGCTCCGCTTACTGATACAAAGCTGTAGTCAGCGCCAAAATTCTGTGCTGCCTTATAAGCATATGTCTTTGCGGCGTTCTCGTTGTAGATAGAAAATGACTTTCCAAGTGGATCGTCAACGCCGTATCCACAAGTGATAGAGTCACCAATAAACTCGATAGAATGCTTAGCTGCCTCTGTTGGCTGTGGCTTGCCGTCTACCTCAAAGCTGTCAATTGCGATAACGCTCTGTGCAGCTTCTGAAAGCTTTATGAGCTTAACTGTGCTTTCGCCCTCAGGAAGCTCTACCTCAACTGCGTTTGTCTTCTTATTTTTTATGTAGCCCTGCTTAACAAGCTTGCCGTTTACAAATACGCCAATTCTTGCCTCACCTACGCTGCCGTTTACATTGAAAACAGCCTTTGTGCCTGTGCATTTGAACTCGATACCGCTTGCAGAATAGCCAAGTATCGTTGTGTCGCCCTTTCTGTAAGTACGACCGATAAGCTTAACATTGTCGCTTGTTGCCTCATAAGAGGTGAGCTTGTCCGTTGCTTCCGTGTCTGCCATGACTGTCATTCCCATGCAGCCTGCTGCAATTGCCGCAGCACAGAAGCCTGCCAAAAACTTCTTCATACTATGATTTCCTCCATTGTTTAATTTTTTTGTATCTTTTGCCTTAATATTTCTCGATCCAATAATTTAATTATACTCTATCTGCAAGATATATACATTAATTTATTATTAATATTTATTCGTCATTTTATTAACAGGGTTGTTAGATATTCTTTATCCTCTTATAAACCACAGCCGACAGCGGTGGACAGACGAAACTGCCTGAAACGGGCTGTTTGTTCATCTTGCCACTTTCATCAAGCCTGAGATAAAAGCTTCCCTCAGGCAGACCGAAGCCCCTGTTCTCGTAGTAAGGATTAAGTGCGATAACATAGCACTCTCCGTCTTTTTCAAGCTTCCAGCTTACGCAGTTCCAATCGTCATTGTGCATAAAATGAAGATGTGCGTTCACGTCCTCTTTAGTATACATTCGGAAAAGCGGACTTCCCTTTCTCAGCCTTATAAGAGCCTTGTAATACTCAAAGACCTCTTTATATTCAAGCTTCCTGTTCCACTTTATGGAGTTGGTGTAGTCAGGCGCATTGTAGCTGTCATGGGAATAGATATTCACATCGTTTGGCTCTTCGCCCTCTTTGAGTATCCTCGGCTTTGACCTAAGAAAATCCTGACCAAGCTGTATGAACGGCATGCCCTGTGAAAGTATCACTATCGCCGCCGCAAGCTTATCCATTTTTATCCTTACGCCCTCACTGTCATTCTTTGCCGATATACAAAGCTTGTCCCACAAAGTATTGTTGTCATGAGCCTCACAGTAATTCACCGCCTGAGTAGGTTCAAAAGCCCAGCAAGCCTCTTTTGCGTCATTTATCTGATAGTGTGGCACAGAGCCGACTATACCACGCCTTAGGGTAGAAGCCGCATTTCTGTTTCCGCTGACAAAGCCCTTGTCATATGGATTGAAAGTACCGCCCTTAATGGAATCTCTGATGTTATCGTTGAAAAGTCCAACTCTTCCAAACTGATATGAATTCCATTTATATGCAAGCCTGTCAGCAGGGAGCGGTGACTCTCCTCCCGTCCAGCCCTCACCATACATTAGTATCTGAGGATCTATCTTGTTAAGCTCGTCCCTTATGATGTTCACAGTTTCAATATCGTGAAGCGCCATAAGGTCAAAGCGGAAGCCGTCTATCTTATATTCCGTTGCCCAAAATCTGAGAGAATCTATCATGAATTTTCTCATCATCATATGGTTTGAAGCCGTTTCGTTTCCACAGCCCGAGCCGTTTGAAAATGAGCCGTCATTTCTTATTCTGTGGTAATAATATGGGAAAGAACGCTCAAAGGCTGACTCCTCGGTATAGTAAGTGTGATTGTATACCACGTCCATTACAACGCCAATGCCGTTCTCGTGAAGTGCCATAACAAGCTGTTTGAACTCTCTTATCCTGCACTTAGGGTCATAAGGGTCTGTAGAATATGACCCCTCAAGGCAGTTGAAGTTCTTAGGATCATAGCCCCAGTTATATTGATTGAGCCAGGGCTTGCTCTCGTCCACAGTGGCATAATCTTCCACAGGGAGCAAATGAACATGGGTTATGCCAAGCTCTTTGAGATGCTCGATACAGGTGTTCACGCCCTGATATTTCGTACCCTTATCGGCAAAAGCCACATACTTTCCTCTATGCTCAGGAGCAACGCCTGATGAACTATCCGCAGAAAAATCCCTGACGTGGCACTCATACACCACTGCGTCGCAGGCATTTCTGCACTTAGGCTTCTTGACCTTGTCCCAGCCTTCAGGGTCGGTGGTCTTGAAATCCACCACCGCACCAACGTTTCCGTTGACTCCGCAGGCTTTTGCATAGATATCTATAGTTTCATGCCTTGTTTTGTGGTCAAACTCAAATGTATAGGTATAAAAAACGCCGTCGAGGTCACGGAGTATCTCCACATACCAAACACCGTGGTCAAGCCTTTCCATAGGCAGGCTTTCAAGACGGCTTTTGCCCTCGCCGTCAAGATACAGATTAAGATAAACTCCCGTTGCAAGCGGCGACCATGTTTTGAACACAGTTTTGCCCTCTTTCATGACCGCACCCAGATCGTTTCCTATATATTGATTATCTCTGTCGAACTGTTCATAATTCAATCTGTACATCAATCATGCCCCTTGCCTATATTTTTTTACGTCTTAGATATTTTTACTTCAGACTTTCGCCAAGCACCGAGCCTTGAAGAAGCTTAGTTTCAAAGCCCTCCCTCGTATTTTTAAGCAGGTCATCGCAAAGCTTTACCTTGTCCTTTTCAAGAAGCAGCAGGATAGTTGAGCCGCCGAACTCGAAATAGCCCTTTTCTTCGCCCTTTGTGACCTTTACGCCGCCCTCAGTGTGCAGATTAGTTATCCTGCCCACCATAAGAGCACCGACTTCCATTTGAATAATATCTCCGAACTGCTCCGTTCTTATCATGCAATATTCTCTGGAATTTTCCTTGAAAACAGGCAGATAATTGTTCACCACAGGGTTCACAGTGTGAAGAATACCATTTATCTTTCTGTTGTGGCTCTTTACACCGTCTGCACAATAGCAATAGCGGTGATAATCGTCCACTGAAAGTCTGATGATAACTGCATAGCCACCCTCATAACGCTTTGCAAGCTTGCTGTCCCTGAGAAGCGAGGCAGTATTATACACTGCGTTCTTTATAATAAAGGTATCAGACTGTGTTATCTTATAAGCAGTCACCTTGCCGTCTGAAGGTGACACCAGCAGATTCTTGTCCTTAGTGATAAAACGTCTGCCAGGCTTTATTTTTCTTGTGAAAAAATCATTGAATGAGCGATACATTCTTTCCTCATAGTCAAACATATCTATTCCGTTTTTTTCTGCAAAGCCGAAAATAAAAGGCACTGAGAACTTGCTGTCAAGTATCACTCTTGCACACTTTGAAAATATCGGACAGCCGAGAAATTTCATAAGCGCCCTGCCCATTGCCGAGCTGTAGGCAGCCGCAAGAAAGCTATCCTGAGATGTGGTCTGTTCGTATTCTCTGCCCTGTCTGTCACGATATTTCATCTGTTTCTCTCCTTTTATTTACATTATTGTAGGGGACGACACACCAGACGTCCTGTTTTTCACACACCTGTCCGGCAAAAACATTTCCCATTCAGGTAACTTTTATCTTAGATTATATGCTGCATTTTAAGATAGCCGAGAAGGATTATCGCACCTATAGTAAAGAGTATCAGCACGCCTTTCATGGAAAGCTTCTTGACATTTATTTTTAATACGAAGAGTATTGAAATAAGTATCATAAAGCTATGGAAAACAAATGGAAAAATATTTCTCGGTATATTGTGCTGACCCATGAACAGCAGAGGAAGTATCATAGCAACTGTTGTAACAGGCAGACCCTTATATTCTTTTCTGTTCTCTGTTGTGTTTCTCTGACGCTCTTCCTCCATAACGTTGAAGTAGCCAAGTCTGATAACAGCGCCCAGAACTATCATAATGCTTGCGATAAGACGAAGCGGATAAACTGAATTGTAGTGATAGCCTATTACAGCAGGGAAAACACCGAAGCAAACAAGGTCGCACAGTGAGTCGATCTGTATGCCGAACACCTTTTCATGCTCTGTTCTGTTTTTCATGCTTCTTGCTATCTTGCCGTCAAAAAGATCGCAGATACCTGAAAGAAGCAGGCAGAGAAAGGCTATGGACATATGATTTTCAAAGACCTGTGTAATGCCGAACACTGACGAAACAAGTCCTATGTATGTGAGTATTACCGAATAATTATAAAAACCGATCATTTTTTCTTTTCCTCTCATTCTTTTTCGACTTCTTTTTTAACTTCCTGCGATCCCTCAAGACCATTCTTCTTATCATTCCTCATAACGATAAAGTGAGCCACGAATGTTACCAATGCGCTCATTATCAGCAGTAAATAGAAGCTGAGTCCACGGCTCAGTAGCATTGCAGGCTTTACAAGCTCTGCGGTGAAAATGCTCATGAACATATATGTGAAGCAGCCCTCTGTTACGCCTGCCGCACCAGGCAATGGCAACATTTCAACTGCAACGCCTATCATAGTCTGAAGTGCGATAATATTCCAAAAACCTGTTCCGCTAAGGCCATAGGACTTATACACAATCCATGTGACAGCCAGCAGGAACAGTCTCTGCACCAGTGTGATAAGAAAAATATTTATCACAGTATGCACATTGCTCTTTATATATTCCGAACCGATCATGTAATTGTCGCAGATACGCTTTATTTTGTTTATGTATTTTTCGTTGTTCTTTTCTTTGAGTATCCTTATGCGTGTCAGAAGATTTATAAGCTTTATGCCCATTTTTCTCGCCCACAAAGGCTTATAGAAAATAAACACAAGCCCTGCGATATAGGCGATATTCAGTATAAAGCCGATAAGCAGAAGCCACCAAAGCCGTCCCACATGAAGCTTTATAAAGCCAAAGTTGAAAAGCAGGAACGCCACTGCAAGAAGCACCTGCACAGCCTTGAAAGCTATGGTGATGATAAGCATTATCAAGGTGGAAAAGCCTATCTTTATGCCGTCTTTCTTCATGTAATACATCTGCGCAGGCTGTCCGCCGGAAGCAGACGGCGTTATACAGCTAAAGAAAAAGCCTATAAACGAATATTTCAAACAACGCCTGAAAGGAGTTTTTACTTCAAAAAGCCTCAGCATATACTTTATTATGACCGACTCCCCTGCCACATAGCAGAACACGCACACAGCACCCACTGCAAGCCAGCTTTTCTTTGCAAGGTGAAGATCCGCCACTATGTCGGAAAATTCTTCTCCTCTGAAAAGCAGTCTGACTGTCAGCCAGCCTATGACCACAATAAAGAATATATTAAGAACATATTTCAGGTTCTTTTTTATTTTCATCATCTCCGAATTTTCAGCCTGTCCATTAAAAAGTCAGACCGCTTTTTGTCCCACACATATTTTTTACAGCACGAATGCCATAAAGCACAGATTTACTATTATCTGCAAAATTGTAAATCTTATTACTACCTGAGTATCAGACCAGCCCTTGTTCTTTCTTGCATGGTCGTGAAGAGGAGTTCTTATGCCCTCCATAAAATTCTTTATTTTCAGGAAACGTCTGAAAGAAAGCTTGAGAAGTCCAAGTCCGCCGTCAAGTATGATAACTATAGCCATAGGGATAAATGCGAACGGTGCGGCAGTTTTCAAAAACATCACCGCAAGGAAAACGCCCAGCGCTCTCGAGCCTGCGTCACCCATGAGCATCTGGCTAGGCGAACAGTTGAACCACAGATAAGCCGCAAGCGTCACGAACATTATCATAGGAAGGAGCATATCAGCCGCACCACTCTTTGTCACCATAAATGCAAGTGGCAGAAGAACTGTCATGACCAATGAACCGCATAGCCCGTCAACGCCGTCTGTACAGTTTGTAACGTTTATAGCCGTCCAAACGAGAACGCCTGCAAGGATGATGAACAGCGGTGCAGGGATAGTGAAAGTGGAATCCGTGATATAAAGCTTCACCTGCGAGCCGTTATAAAAATAGTATGTAAACGCAATGCCAAGAGATATAACAAGGTCGATAAGGCCCTTTTTCAGGTTACCCCAAGGAGTTTCAGCAGCATCGTCAAAATATCCACTGAGCATGGCGGCATACACAAGCACGAGATAGATTATGTTCTCGATATCGAGAGGATAGAAAAGTGCTGTGCAAAGGGTAAAGGAAGTCACGAAGATAATTCCTGCGCCACGGGGCTTGCCCTCAGAAAGAGCACCGTTCACAGCGAACGCTCTGCCCTGATCTTTAGGCAAAATGCGTTTGAAGAATTTCAGGCTGAAAAAAGCAATAAGAAAACTGCACAGCATTGGCACAAGCAACACCAATGTAGTATTATTCGTCTTAGCCAAAAGGTTATAAAACATTGTCATCGTCCTTTTCTGTTTCAATTCATACATATACTATTATATTATACAACATAGCTGTGCAAAATGCAAATATTATTATCCGTCATTTTGCACAATTTTTTCTTAATGGTTTCTTAATGTGGAGTAGGCTAGGGATTTTTAGGGTGAGGGTTGAACACTTTGACCTTTTGTGCTATAATTATCTCATTAAGGAGGCATTCTTTATGGCAATAAAAGACAAAGTGCTGGAACTTCTCGACGATAACAAGGGCAAATATCTTTCAGGCGAACAGCTTGCTGACACGCTGGGCTGTACCCGTGGGGCTGTTTGGAAAGCTGTGAAAGCTTTGCAGGAAAACGGCTACCCTATCTCTGCGGTGACGAACAAGGGCTATTCCCTTGATGAAAACACCGATATACTTTCCCTTGCAGGCATAAAAAAATATCTTGACCCTGACCGTCAGGGGCTTGAAATAGAGGTATACAAGGAAGTAAGCTCCACTAATCTGGTACTCAAAGACTATGCAAATCAGGGTGTGCCCGAGGGCAGGATAGTCATTGCAGGTATGCAGACGCAGGGGCGTGGAAGGCTTGGACGTTCTTTCTTTTCTCCCTCTGATTCGGGACTTTACATGAGCATTCTTCTCCGCCCTGACATGGCTGCGGCTGACGCTGTTAAGATAACCACTGCTGCTGCAGTTTCAGTTGCCCTTGCTGTGGAAAAGGTCAGCGATCAGAAGCCTGACATAAAATGGGTTAACGACATTTACATAAACGGCAGGAAGATATGCGGAATACTCACGGAGGCTTCTTTCAGCATGGAAAGCGGCGGACTTGACTACGCTGTGCTTGGTATCGGTGTAAACACCTACGAGCCGGAAGGTGGTTTTCCTGAGGCAATAAGAGATATCGCAGGACCGATATTCCACGAAAGAAAAAGCGATATGCGAAACAGGATAGCCGCAGAGATAATAAACAATTTCATGCGTCTTTATGACAGCTTTGAAGAAAACAGCTTTTACCCAGAATACAGAAAACGCTTGCTGTGGGTAGGCGAGAAGATAAACGTTATAAGAGGAAGTGAAAAAACTCCTGCCACAATGCTTGGGGCTGATGAGGACTGTCGCCTGCACGTCAGATACGAGGACGGCAGAGAAGAATATATTTCCTCAGGAGAGATAAGTATTCGCAAGGCTTAACATAGTGTACGAAATGTCAGGTATATCTAACGAAACAAACGTCTATGATTTTTTATAATTAATTCAGTTTATCAAATAGTATCAGCAGGTCGAGCCATTGAGAAATGGCTCGATTTTTTATGCATTATAACTATATAAACGTTTTCGTTTATGTGTATTTCTACAAGTTAGTCAATGCTTATTCTAATTATATATAGCCCATGTAAATAAAAACATTATTCATTTTGTGTCATATAGTATATAATTATAGTTGACAGTATGTCTTGATTATTGACTTTGTAATCAAATTTAACTTTAATTATATGGAGGAAATTTTATGACAAAAGAATTTGATTATTCACCGATCGACAAAATTCTTGAAAATCATGAAAAAACAGCGGTCATAGCCATATTGCAGGATATTCAGGAGATATATCACTATCTTCCAAAGGAAATATTCCCATATCTTGCAAAAAAGCTTGGCACAGGCGAAGCAAGAATATATAGCGTTGCGACCTTTTATGAGAATTTTTCTCTCGAGCCAAAGGGCAAATACGTTATCAAATGTTGTGACGGCACTGCCTGTCATGTAAGAAAATCTATACCTATTCTCGAATATCTCAGAGGAGAGCTTGGTCTTAGCGAGAAGAAAACCACCACTGACGATCTGATGTTCACAGTAGAAACTGTTTCATGTCTTGGTGCTTGTGGACTTGCCCCTGTTCTCACTGTGAATGATGTTGTTCACCCTGAGATGAATCCTGACAAGGCTGCGGCTCTGCTTAAGGAACTGAGAGAAAAGGAGGCTGAATAATATGCTGCTGAAAACGAAATACGATCTTGACAACGCCCGTGAACAGTATGGTAAGCTTGTTGACAAGCAGGCTAGAAAAGTGCTTGTTTGCGCAGGTACAGGCTGTGTTGCAGGCGGTTCGCTGAACATATACCAGAAGCTTATCGAAACTATCTCCGCAAAGGGATTGGAGTGCGTGGTAGCACTTGCTGACGAGCCACATGATGATGATATCCACGATGGCGCTATCGGCGTAAAAAGAAGCGGCTGTCACGGCTTCTGCGAAATGGGTCCACTTGTTAGAATAGAGCCGGAGGGCTGGCTTTACACTAAGGTGAAACTTGACGATGTTGACGAGATAGTTGACAAGACTATCTGCAATGGCGAGTGCGTTGAAAGACTGTGCTACAAGAAAAACGGTGAAATATATCGCCAGCAGTCAGAAATACCATTCTATAAGATGCAGCAGCGTATCGTACTTGAACACTGCGGTCACATTGACGCTACTTCCATAAAGGAATATCTTGCTATAGGCGGCTACAGAGCCTTTGAAAAGGCACTTCTCGATATGTCACCTGAGGATATCCTCAACGAAATGACAGAATCTAATCTTCGTGGACGTGGAGGCGGAGGATTCCCTCTTGGCAGAAAGTGGACAAGCGTTGCAAAGCAGAAAAGCCCTACAAAATACATAGTCTGCAATGGTGACGAGGGCGACCCTGGCGCATTTATGGATCGTTCTATCATGGAGGGCGACCCACACAGACTTCTTGAAGGCATGATGATAGCCGGTATCGCAACAGGCGCAAAAGAGGGATATATCTACGTTCGTGCGGAATATCCGCTGGCAGTATCACGTCTTAAAGGTGCTATCGCACAGGCTGAGCAGTTTGGTCTGCTTGGTGACAATATACTCGGCACAGATTACTCATTCAGAATACATATAAACCGTGGTGCAGGCGCATTTGTTTGCGGTGAAGGCTCTGCCCTGACGGCTTCTATCGAGGGCAAGCGTGGTATGCCTAGAGTTAAGCCGCCAAGAACTGTTGAACATGGTCTTTTCAACGAGCCTACAGTTCTCAACAACGTTGAAACGCTGGCTAACGTGCCTGTTATCATCAACAACGGTGCAAAATGGTTCAGGAGCATAGGCCCTGAGAACTCCCCTGGAACAAAGGCTTTCGCTCTTACGGGCAACATCTCGAACACCGGTCTTATTGAAGTGCCAATGGGAACTTCTCTCAGAAAAGTAATATTCGATATCGGCGGCGGCATGAGAGGCGACGGAAAGTTCAAGGCTGTTCAGATAGGCGGTCCGTCAGGCGGCTGTCTTGTTACACCTAACCTCGATATCCAGCTTGACTTTGACTCGCTGAAAAAAGTCGGTGCTATGATCGGCTCAGGCGGACTTGTTGTTATGGACGATAAGTCATGCATGGTAGAAGTTGCAAGATTTTTCATGAATTTCACCCAGAACGAGTCCTGCGGAAAGTGCGTTCCGTGCCGTGAGGGTACGAAGAGAATGCTTGAGATACTTGAGCGTATCGTAAATGGTAACGGTCAGGAGGGGGATATCGAACTGCTTCTTGAGCTTGCCGACACTATCTCCTCAACTGCTCTCTGTGGTCTTGGAAAGACGGCTGCATTCCCTGTTGTATCTACAATAAAGAACTTCCGTGAGGAATATGAAGCTCACATAAGAGATAAGAAGTGTCCATCAGGCAACTGCAAGAAGCTTGTGACATATCAGATCGACCCTGAGATATGCAAGGGCTGTTCAAAGTGTTCAAGAGTCTGTCCTGTGGGTGCGATCAGCGGCGAGATCAAAAAGCCGTTCAAGATCGACACCTCTAAGTGCATAAAGTGCGGAGCTTGTATTTCCAACTGCCATTTCAAAGCTGTCAAGGAGGTTTAATTTTAGCTATGAATAAAGAGTTTATGATAATCGACAATATCCCCGTTGCTATAAACGGTGAAAAAAATCTGCTTGAGCTTATCAGAAAGGCAGGCATCGAGCTTCCTACATTCTGTTACTATTCTGAGCTTTCAGTATACGGTGCTTGCAGAATGTGCATGGTGGAAAACAAGTGGGGCGGCATGGAAGCCGCTTGCTCAACTCCTCCGAGAAATGGTATGGAGATATACACAAACACACCAAGGCTGAGAAAATACCGCAAGATGATATTGGAACTTCTTCTTTCAAATCACTGCGGTGAATGTACGACCTGCGATAAAAACGGCAAGTGCAAATTGCAGGAGCTTGCCGCAAGATTTGATATCCACAGAGTACGTTTTGACAATCCAAAGTCCAAGCCTTGTATCGATGATTCTTCTGTATCTATCACCAGGGACGCCAACAAGTGTATCCTCTGCGGTGACTGCGTAAGAGTGTGCAACGAAGTACAGAACGTTGGTGCAATAGATTTTGCATTCAGAGGTTCAAAAATGAAGGTAGCCTGCTCATTTGACAAGCCTATAGGCGATTCAAACTGCGTTGGCTGCGGTCAGTGTGTGGCAGTCTGTCCAACAGGCGCTATAATCATAAAGAACGACAGCCACAGGCTTTGGAAAGAGCTTAATCAGGAGGACACTATTGCAGTGGCTCAGGTAGCTCCAGCTGTAAGAGTTGCAGTGGCAAAAGAGTTCGGCTACAACGGCGAGAACGTTATGGGCAAGATAGTTGCAGCACTTAGAAGAATAGGCTTCAACTACATTTTTGACACTTCAACAGCTGCAGACCTCACTGTTATGGAGGAGTCAAAGGAGTTTGCAGACAGGCTTGCAAACGGCGGAAAGCTCCCGCTGTTCACATCATGCTGTCCTGCATGGATAAAGTATGCTGAGAATGAGTATCCCGAGATACTGCCTAACATTTCCACTTGCCGCTCACCAATGCAGATGTTCGCTTCCGTAATAAACGAGAAGTTCAAGGGCGAGGGCAAGAAGATACTTTCTGTTGCTGTTATGCCTTGCACTGCCAAAAAGGGAGAAGCCGCAAGAGATGAGTTCAAGGACGAGAACGGCAAACCGCTGGTTGATTTTGTCATCACCACTCAGGAGCTTATCATGATGATAAAAGAAGCCGGTATCGTGTTCAACGAGATAGAGCCGGAAGCTGTTGATATGCCGTTCGGCACTATGACAGGCGCAGGTGTAATCTTCGGTGTAACAGGCGGTGTAACAGAAGCAGTTATCAGACGTGTTTCCACAGACAAGTCACTTGCTTCCCTGAGAAATCTTGCATTCGAGGGCGTAAGAGGCTTCGAGGGCATAAAAGAGCTTGAAGTACCTCTTGGCGACAAGGCTATCAAGGTCTGCGTTGTAAACGGACTTCGCAATGTCGAGGTCATAATGAACAGAATGAAAGCCGGCGAGCATTTCGACCTTATCGAAGTTATGGCTTGTCCAAACGGCTGTATAGGCGGCGCTGGTCAGCCAAAGGCTACTATCGACGAGAAGAAAGAGCGCAGTGTTAATCTTTACAATGCTGACAAGCTTTGCACGCTGAAACGTTCAGAAGAAAATCCGCTTATGGATAAGCTTTACGAGGGTATCCTCAAGGGCAGAGAGCATGAACTGCTTCATGTAAGCTATGTAAAATAACAAAATAGCATAAATAGCGAAAGGCTGCACGAAACTGTGCAGCCTTTTTTGTACGGACTATTTTGTTATGATATATCCTCCACCTTGACAGCTCTCTTTTCATTTCTGTAGTTGACTACCTCTCCAAGAGTGCAGTATATAACAGAGAACACAGGAACAGCAATGAACATTCCGAATATGCCAAAGAGGTTTCCGCCTATGGTGATAGCGAAAAGTGTCCATAGTGACGGCAGACCAACCGAGTTTCCTACCACCTTTGGATAGATAAGATTGCCCTCAATAGCCTGAATAATGAACATGAACAACAAAAACAGCACAGCCTGCTTGAAATCCGTCACGCATATAAGCAGGAAGCCCACCACATAACCAAGAAAAGCTCCCACAATAGGGATAAGTGCAGTGCAGGCAACGAGTATGGCAATAAGCACCGCATTCGGGAAGCGGAAGATAGCCATACCAATACCGCAAAGTGAGCCGAGGATAATTGCTTCCGTGGTCTGACCCACAAGAAAGTTCGCAAAAGTGTCGATAGAGCGACGGCATATACGGCTTATGCGGTCGGTGATACGATTGCTGAGAAAAGCACAGCTTATGCGCTTGCACAGGTCTTTGAGCCGCTCTTTTGCGGCAAGCATATAGACCGCAAAGCAGATTCCCAAGAAGAAGTTCACAAGACCTGAGAAAAGATCTGTCACAAAGCTTACTGTTGAACTGAGTGTGTTCAAGATCACAACGCCGTCTTTCAGCCAGCTTGTAACCTTATCGATAATATCAGCAGTGCTTATATTCATTCTGTCAAGCCACCCTGCTATCTCGGGGGAATTGTTGAGTTTGTTGGAAATATTTGAAATAAGCACAGGGATATCGTCTGAAAGCTGAGAGAAAGTCTTTATGAGTGCAGGGATAATAAGCCAGCACACAAGTGCCACAACGCCTAGACAAAGCAGAAAGGTCAGCACTATCGAGCATGGTCTTTTCAGCGTTTCCACAGTTTTGGCATATTTCTCTTTTTTAGGCTTCTTAAAAAGCCTCTTTTCAATGCCTGACATTGGCACATTCAGGATAAATGCGATTATACAGCCAAATATAACAGGCTTCAAGACCCCGATCATTACGCCCAGAAGTCTAAAAAACTTGTCATAGTTGGTCAATCCCCAAAAAAGCACTACGCCAAGAACCACAAGGGCTGCATTTTCTTTGAATTTTTTTGTAAATTTCATTAGTTTCTCCTTACAAAAACGAGCTGTACAGCCTTTGCCGTACAGCTCTCAAATCGCTTAGAAATTTGTGTTAAGGCTGAGATACTGTCCGCTCTGATAGAGATAGATCAGATATACCACAGACGCATAGATAGTTACAACAAGCACCACCAATGTTGTAAATGCGGCGAGAATGTTCAGTATCGGGATAAACGCCACAACAAGGCACACTGCCATGACAATAAGGCAGGTCTTGTTTACATTCCACACATGGTCGCCCTTATTTGCAAGCCCGTAGTTCTTCACGTCCCTGAGCAGGTCGCCTGTTGATTTGCAGATATAGTAAAGCACCGCTATGTTCATTACATTGCCAGCAAAACTCAGAACACTTGATATCGCATTATTGTCAATAAATGTGTCAACTATTGAAAAGATAAGATCAGCCACTGTGAAAACAAGAGCTGTCTGATAACCATTATGGTCTTTTGAAGCTTCAAGTATTCCCCATACGTTGAAAATAGTTGCGGCTACGGTACAAGTCATCAAAAGAAGTGCGCCTATCCCAGGTATAAAAGCAAGCGGAACTCCTATCACACCTATGATCTTTGCCAGAAACACCTTTTTGATACCGCTTGCGGCATTTGGATATTTTACCATTTTATTACCCCCTATATTTCGATTTCTTAATCAAGTTCGATATTCATTATCGGCTGTGAAACGTCTGCGCCGGCAGGTACCATTGGAAGAACGTTTATATCCTTGTTGATGATAACGTCCACAAGGCAAGGCTTACCGCATTTGAGTGCCTTTTCAAGCATCGGCTTTATCTCGGATTTCTTTGTTATCCTTATGCCCTCAACGCCAAATGCGTCGGCAAGCTTCATAAGGTCTGTTCCTCTTTCAATGTTAGTCTGAGAAAATCTCTTGCCGTAGAAAAGTCTTTGCCACTGTCTTACCATTCCGAGAACGTCATTCTCGAAAACAAGCTCAACAAGCGGTATCTTATGCTTTGCAAGTGAAGAAAGCTCGTTGCAGTTCATGAAGAAGCTTCCGTCGCCTGCGATGTTTACTACTGTTCTGTCAGGGTTGCCCACCTTTGCGCCCATTCCTGCGCCAAAGCCGTAGCCCATTGTACCAAGTCCGCCGCTTGAAGCAAAGCTTCTTGGACACTTGAAGTTATAATACTGTGCAGCCCACATCTGGTGCTGACCGACTTCTGTGGCGATGATAGCCTTGCCGTCTGTAAGTCTGTCAAGCTCTTCGATAACGTCCTGCGGAAGCACCTCGTCCTCGCTCTCGATAGGCACCATTCTCAGTGCATACTGCTTTTTCCAATCCATAACAGTATTCATCCAAGCCTCGTGCTTCATATCAGGAAGCAGCTCGCAAAGCTTTGCAAGGATATACTTAACGTCTCCAGTAACATGGCTGTAAACATCAATATTCTTGCCTATCTCGGCAGGGTCTATATCAATATGTATGATCTTCTTATCCTTTGCAAATGTCTTAGCGTTGCAAAGAACTCTGTCGGAAAATCTCGAGCCAAGAACAATCATAAGGTCACATTCGCTGAGCGTCATAGCGGCTGTCTTTGTGCCATGCATACCAAGCATACCGATATAGCAGTCCTTAGTATTGTCAAGTGCGCACTGACCCATAAGTGACAATGAAACAGGTGCGTCCACTTTTCTTACGAACTCAGCCATTTCTTCTGTTGCGTCAGCAGAAACAACTCCGCCGCCTGCGTAGATAAAAGGCTTCTCAGCATTCTTTATAAGCTCTGCCGCAGCAGCTATCTCCTCGTTTATGCCCTCAGGATTGTGATTTACTACCTTCTTAGGCTCTTTCTTCTCATAGACCATAAGTGCGCCTGTGATATCCTTTGGTATATCTATAAGAACAGGACCCTTTCTGCCCTCGTTTGCAATATAGAAAGCTTCTCTGATAATGTCAGCAAGCTCCGCAGGGTCTTTCACAATGTAGTTATGCTTTGTGATAGGCATTGTTATCCCGCAGATATCTACCTCCTGAAAAGAGTCAAGACCAAGCAGATCTCTTGTTACGTTTCCTGTGATAGCCACCATAGGGATAGAATCCATATAAGCTGTGGCGATACCTGTTACAAGGTTCGTAGCACCTGGACCTGAAGTTGCGATAACAACGCCCGTTCTGCCTGTTGTTCTTGAATATCCGTCAGCCGCATGGCAGGCAGCCTGCTCATGGGCGGTGATAACATGGTGTATCTTATCTGAATATTTATACAGCGAGTCATATATGTTTAGAACTGCTCCGCCCGGATAGCCGAACACTGTATCGACGCCCTGCTCCAGCAAACATTCAATTATAACGTCTGAGCCACGTAACTCTTTCAACATTTTTTATTTCCTCCAAATTACAAAATACATCTAAGATCATAAAAATATATCAATATATGATTATACTATATCTGCTTTAAAAAGTCAATACTTTCATTCATTTGGCTCATAAGCTCGTCCACCGTATCAGAGAAAAGCTTTGCCTGCTCGTCAGGCTTCTTTTCCTCTACAGCTTCCGCCTTTTCAGGCTTCTTACTTTCAAGCATATCCTGCACGCTCACTGTCTTTTCCACAGCCTTTTTTGCTGTGAGCGTTTTAAGCTCATGATCGTCAAGATAAGGCTTTATGCCCACAACGGAAACATTGTCAGTTCCGCCGTTTGTGAGGGCAAGCTCCATTATAGCGCCTAGCTTTTCAGAAACAGAAAGGTCAAGACCAAGCCCCACCACCATTTCTTCCTCAGAAACGTAATCCGACACGCCGTCTGACACTATGATTATCATATCGTCAGGTTCCTTGCCAAAATCAGCCACCAATGGTGTTTGTGCCACATCAGGTTCATTGAGAGTGCTGCCGATAGAAGATATTATGGCATTCTGATACTGTGGCTCAAGCTCTGACACATCTTCTATCCTGCCATGCTCATACATATATCGTGCATAGGATTGGTCAACAGATATCTGTCTGATAGTCCCGTTCACATAGCGGTACATTCTGCTGTCGCCAACGTTTATGCACATTGCTCTGCTTTCCTCGTCCACCGCAAGGCAACACAGGGTGGTCTGCATATTTGCAGCGTTTTCAGCCCTTACGCCCTGCTTTTTTATTTTGTTGTGAACATCGATAAGCGTTCTTTTCATATCCACCCCTGAATTATATTCAAGAATGGAAAGATGCCTTAAACAAAGCTCCGAGGCGACCTCTCCTGCATTTTCTCCACCAACACCGTCGCAAACGGCTGCAATAAAAGGAGCAGCGACAGTTGATTCATAGCTGCCGCTGTTGATGACCTCGTGGTCTATTAAAATGCAGTCCTCATTCTGTTCACGGTAATTTCCCTTGTCTGTTATTCCGAAAATATAATAATACATTTATTATCACCGTCTGAAAACTGGTATCGTGCTGTTATATCATATCTGCAACAAGACTGCCCATTTCCTTACAGCCAACGAGCTTCATGCCCTCTGACATGATATCCCCTGTTCTGTATCCTGCTTCAAGGACTTTCTTGACAGCATTGTCGATTGCGTCTGCTTCCTTATCCATATCGAAAGAAAATCTCAGGAGCATTGAAGCTGAAAGTATAGTTGCGATAGGGTTAGCCTTATCCTGTCCTGCGATATCAGGTGCAGAGCCGTGGCTAGGCTCATACATACCTAACTTTGTGTCGTTCAGTGAAGCGGAAGCCAGCATACCAAGTGAGCCTGATATCATAGCAGCTTCGTCTGAAAGGATATCACCGAACATATTCTCTGTAAGGATAACGTCAAACTGCTTAGGATCTCTTACAAGCTGCATTGCGCAGTTGTCAACGAGCATATGCTCAAGCTCGACCTCTGGATAATCCTTAGCTACCTCGTTTACTACCTTTCTCCAAAGTCTTGAAGAATCAAGAACGTTAGCCTTATCAACGCTTGTAACTTTCTTTCTTCTCTTCATGGCGATGTCAAAGCCACGGATAGCAATTCTTCTTATCTCGTTCTCGTTATATGTAAGAGTATCAACAGCAGTTTCAGCGCCGTCAACGTTCTCTGTCTTTCTCGCACCAAAATACAGACCGCCTGTAAGCTCTCTCATTATCATCATGTCAAAGCCGTCGCCGATTATATCGTCCTTAAGGGGGCAAGCTTCTCTAAGCTCAGGATAAAGATTTGCAGGACGCAGGTTAGCGAACAGACCAAGCTCTTTTCTTATTTTCAGGAGTCCGGCTTCAGGTCTGAGATTCGGAGCAAGCTTATACCATGGTGAAGTGGAAGTATTTCCGCCGATAGAGCCAAGCAGAACAGCGTCTGAGTTCTTTGCAATCTCGACAGCCTCGTCTGTAAGCGGAACGCCATATTTATCTATAGAACAGCCGCCCATAAGGATATCAGTATAAACAAACTTATGACCGAACTTTTCAGCAACCTTGTCGATGACCTTCTGTGCTTCTGTTACTATTTCAGGGCCTATCCCGTCGCCCTTTATAACTGTTATTTTCTTTTCCATGTTATTTTTCCTCCTCAGAATTTAAAGTCGAAACGCTTATCTCGCAGGAATAGCTCTGCTTTTCGGCTGTCATGAACAAAATGCCTGTATAGACCGAACACTCGCCGTCAATAAGCTTCTTTTTGCAATAATCGTCAGCAGCCATGCCTTTGAGCTGATACTGCATATAACTGTCCGCCGTATCAGTGCCGTCAAAGTTCACCTGACTATAGTCTATTTCCTCACCATCCATATAATATGACCAGTAGTAAGACAAACCGTCAGAGCCTTTGACCTTTATGCTGTTGGGTGAAACAGTGCTGTCTATGCTTGCTTCGTCTATATTCGCCCAAAGTCCGTTGAAAGTGGAAAATCCAGCACCATTTATCTCAGGCTTATTGCAGGCAAAGGTCTTTGTTGTAACGCCTTTTTTATCGGTCTTTTCGTCCTTTTCCACAAGCACTATACTGCTGTTTGAAGCAGTTTCCCTTGCAAAACTGCCGCCAAGCTTTCTGTTTATCTCTGCAGAGCTTAGGGTCAGGTCTATCTTGCTGCCGTCCACCATTACCATAAAAGGCAGAAAATCCTTGCTGCTGTATTCAAATTTATTACTGCTCTCCTCTTTTTTCGAGCAGCCTGCGCTGCACACCAGCATTACCCCTGCTGCAAGTGCCGCAAATAGCTTTTTAGCTATCATAGCTTCACCCCTTCATAGAAACAGTTCAAGGGCGACCTCTTTTGAGAGATCCCCCTTAAAGCTTCAAAATATCTTATTTAAGTGAGTTAAGAAGACCATTGCTGTTGATGATATTGATAAGAAACTCAGGGAATGACTGACCCTGATAAGTCTCATTCTTGGTCTTGTTTGTGATAACGCCACTGTCGAAATCTATCTCCACCTCGTCACCGTTATCTATCTTCTCAGCAGCTTCCTCGCACTCGATGATAGGAAGTCCGATATTTATAGCGTTTCTGTAGAATATTCTTGCGAATGTCTTTGCTATAACACAGGATATTCCGCTCGCCTTGATAGCAGCAGGCGCATGCTCTCTTGATGAACCGCAGCCGAAATTGCTCTTTGCTACCATTATATCGCCCTTCTGAACGTTCTTTGCAAAGTCAACGTCAATATCCTCCATGCAGTGCTGTGCAAGCTCCTGCATATCAGGTGTGTTGAGGTATCTTGCAGGGATAATAACGTCTGTGTCTACGTTATCCCCGTATTTATGTACTTTTCCGCAAGCTTTCATTATGAAAACCCCTTTCGTCAAACTTTATCAGCCCTGCTTGAACTCTGACGAATGGAATATATTTTCTCCTATCGCCTGTTTTCTAAGCTCTTCATATATCTTTTCAAGATACGGGCCGTCTATAGTATCCTTGTTTCTTGTAATAAAATAGCAGATCTTTACCTTGTGGAACATTCCCTCTTTAACGAGAGCATACACAGGTGTACCCCCGATATTGGAGGTATAAAAGGTATTGAAGCCCTTCTTGTCAATAAGAGCCTGCGTCATTTCCACGGTAAATGTATTTTTGTCATGGAGTTCCTGAATGATCTCGTCAGCCTTCTCCTCACGCTGATAGTCATTTAGTGAAGTTCCGTACTTCTTTGTAACAATACTAAGAAGTATATCGGAGAATATTTCCCTAAGATAATTTTTCATCTGTTCTCGCTCCCAAGTCGTATATGCGGTCATACCGCATATCAATTATTCCCCCAACGCAAGATCTGTCAGCTGATTTTCTCCCCGAATATCACATAACTTCCGACGGCTGTGAGATCTTGCCTGTCACAGCTGAAGCGGCGGCAACGTAAGGTGAAGCCAGATAAACCTCTGATTCTGGGTGACCCATACGTCCCACGAAATTTCTGTTTGTTGTTGCAACGGCTCTTTCGCCCTTTGCAAGAATACCCATATGTCCGCCAAGACATGGACCGCAGGTAGGTGTAGAAACCGCACAGCCTGCATTTATGAATATCTCCAGCAGACCCTCTTTCATGGCCTGCATATATACCTTCTGTGTGGCAGGGATAACGATACATCTAACGTTCTTTGCCACCTTTTTGCCGTCAAGTATCTCAGCGGCACATCTCAGATCCTCTATCCTTCCGTTCGTACATGAACCGATGACCACCTGATCTATCTTGACCTCCGGGATATCGTCAAATGTTCTTGCGTTCTCAGGCAGATGCGGGAAAGCGACCGTAGGCTTTATCTCGCTGAGGTCGATAGTGTATTCAGCCTCATACTCAGCGTCATCGTCAGCCTTGTATATCTTATACTCTCTGTCTACCTTATCCTTGATGTAATCAAGTGTAACATCGTCAACTGCAAATATGCCGTTCTTTGCACCTGCTTCGATAGCCATGTTAGCCATGCAAAGCCTGTCCTCCATGGAAAGGTTTTTCAGACCCTCGCCTGAAAATTCCATAGACTTGTAAAGTGCGCCGTCAACGCCTATCATGCCGATTATATGAAGTATAACGTCCTTAGCGGCACTATACTTTGGAAGCTTGCCTACGATATTGAACTTGATAGCGGCAGGGACTTTGAACCAAGTCTTTCCCTTTGCCATGCCTGCGCACATATCTGTTGAGCCGATACCTGTTGAGAATGCACCAAGTGCACCATATGTACAAGTATGTGAGTCAGCACCGATAACGCAGTCGCCTGGAGCGACAAGTCCTTTTTCAGGAAGCAGAGCGTGTTCAATGCCCATATCGCCAACGTCGAAATAATTCTTTATGTCATACTTTGAAGCAAAATCACGGCAGGTCTTGCACTGTGTAGCGGATTTGATATCCTTGTTAGGTGCAAAGTGATCCATGACCATTGTGACCTTATTCTTATCGAAAACATCTGTGAAGCCCGCTTTATTGAACTCGTTGATAGCCACAGGCGACGTAACGTCGTTGCCGAGAACCAGGTCAAGGTTCGCCATTATAAGCTGACCTGCCTTGACTTCGTCAAGACCTGCGTGGGCTGCCAGAATTTTCTGAGTCATTGTCATACCCATTTAATATTACTCCTTACTATCAGATCTCAGAGTTTACCAAGATCCTTTATTTTTTATACCCATTTATTATACCACTATTTTGATGTTAATGCAAATACATATTTATTATATATCTATGAATAATATTTATACTAAACGTTTGAGATAGGAACATATCTCTTTTACTTTTACATATAAATTGCAAAAATTTTAATCACATTTTGTACAATAGCACTACACACCAACTGAAATATCCTTCACAACATCACAAAATACGAACATTCACGGGAAAATACCGTCAACCCTCTTGACTTCATTTGCATGGCATAGCTGTTCTCTTTCTGCGAAAAATAATATTACAAAGAAAAAAGGAGGAAACAGCAATGAAGATGAAGTCAATGATAACAGGCGTTTCAATGGCGATAGCCGCAGGAACAGTGGCTTATGCAGTCACAGAGGCGACATCAAGCGAAAAGAAAATGCTCAAAAGCCGCACAGGACGTGCTATCAGAGCTATCGGTGACGTAATGGACGGCATTTCAATGATGATGAAATAGCCCTCACGCAGGAGCGTACCATGGTGGTAACGCTCCTGTTTTTTTGCATTTTTAACTCTGACTTATCTTTTTCAGCAGCGTAAG
>NZ_FR890787.1:26725-40778 GCF_000435935.1 Ruminococcus sp. CAG:57
TCGATAACATCGACCTTTCCATCACCGTTCATATCCGCACGCTTTAGCTGAGCGGGATCAAGCTGCGTCTTGCCTGCATTATAACGCAGCATGAGCAAAGCGTCCACAACTGTCAGATACTTGTCACCATTCACATCTCCCTGCTGCAGGGTCTGTGAAGCGGCTTTTCTTGTTATTTTTATTGTGTACGTCCGTTTCACTCCGCTTGCCGCTGTGCAGGTGACCTTGACAGTGTTTTCGCCCGTTTTAAGGCTCAACTTACCCTTTCCAGACACCTTTGCGCTTTTGCCAAGCGGATTTGCATTAACAGTAACAGAAGAAACCTCCGCATTGACTTTGGCAGTATAGCTTGCGGTGAATTTATCGAACTTTGGCGAAATGCTCGTGCCTGAAACGCTGAGAGATTTAAGATAATTGTTGTTATCTCCACTGCTTGTAGGCTTTGGGCAAAGTTTATCAGGCATATTGTTGTAGACAGGTATCTTGAACTCCATTGCGCTGTTCAAAATATCCTGAGAATAGGCGTTTTTTAGGCTTATGGCTTCATTCGCCTGACCGAAAACGCAGGTCATATACTGGTGGTAATAAAGACCGTTTCCGCCGTCTACCATATCAAATTTTTGCAGATAAAGGGTATCCTGACCCTTTGTTATGTAGCCTGTGCCTAAAAATATCGAGCCGCCCACTATGGACTTGTATTGATTTGTCCAAGGAAGAAGATAGGTCGGATTAGTAGTTTTTGCATACTTACAGCCCATTTCTGCGGCTGTCATTGTAGATGTGGCATAAGCCTGAATGTCAAAGAAGTTGAAATAATTCTCATAGCCTTTCACAGTACCAAGGGATTGCGGCGCACCATTTACGCCCTGCTCGTTCCTGCACCTTGAAGCAAGGTGATAAGGTGAAACGCCCGATTTCTTTGCAGCGTCCATAAAGGTCTGCGAATATGTATACTTTTTCTTTGTGTCAGGACAAGTGTAGCTTCCGCTCATAAAAGTGTCTGCAAGAATAGTTTTTACACCGCTTTCCGTCTGATACGAGGGATCATATGACTGATTTTCAAACATGAAAATGTATGTATCGTTGAGAAAATTTCTCGGATCCATATAATACATTATTATCTCTTTTGAAGCCGCCACCCACGAGCCGTCAAGCCCATACCAATAACCGCCGTTAAAATCATACGCACCCTTTTCCATTGACTTCCATGAAGCCAGAGCCGACGAGTGGACAAGGTTTCTGCCCACAACACATTCTTCCTTTAACGCAGTGTTCCAATCCACGCCAAGCTTCTGAGCGGTAAATATCCACTTTGGGTGCTGTTCATGGAGCTTTCGCAGATATGGCTTATAGCTTTCAGGAAAGCCCTGCTTTGTCATATAGCTCTCAAAATCAGCGTCAGAACTGCCCTGCGAGCCGCTTGATGTTAGCTGAACATATGCCGCCGAAACATAGCCCGTCACATTGCCGCATGATATCTTGTACCATTTCGCACCGCTTGAGTCGGTGGTTTCGGAAAGTATAGTCAGGCTGTCGCCATAGCTTACTGTGCCTGTTTTAGAATAGCCTGTGCCTGCACCGCTGCGAACGTTCAGAACGTCTGCCGTACAGCTTCCCATCATATTTGCCGCTGAAGCCGTCAAACATGAAGCCGCCATTGACGCTGCAATAGCAAATGACAGGATATATGAAATCATCTTTTTTATCAACTCGTTCACCTCAGAATATATAGGCAATACCGCAACAAGGCACACCTATGTATAAGTCCTTATTTTTACACACGTTGGTTTGTACATTTTTCTGTATCAAGTACAAAACTTCACCCTCATTATAGTACATTTCTCTGGGCTTTGTCAACAGTCTTTTTGATTCATAAAAAATTTACATTTAGTAAAATGCAGCTTTCACTTAAAGGTTACAGATTTATTACAGCCTATTTAGTGGATTTGCTGTTGATCGGTACATACATATTGTGACACAAATGCTCTCATTATAAATATATCCAAAAAAATATGCTTATTTTCGCTGTTTTGACTATTGACGTGTTACTTTATATTGTGATATAATCCTATTACGACAAAGGTAACAGAACTTGTAATATTTTATAATGAATTATTACAAATTAAAGACAAAACAATAGTAAACAAAATTAATCAAGAGCAAAATACTGACAGAAAAACACAATTTTGCAACGGAGGTATCAAATGAAAAAACTGAAAATAAACAAGATGGCGCTGTCGGTGGCAACAGCGTTTCTTATGCTCACGAGCATTGTTTCCACAGTGGCTAGTGCATCGGGTGGAAACGAGATAAAGCTCACAAGCGACAAGAACTTTGCACAGGCAGGCGACAGCATAAACGTAAAAGCAAGCCTTGAGCCTGATAAAACAGGCGTTGCAGGCTTCACTATAGACCTGCATTATGACCCGTCAAAGGTAACAGTATATGTGCCGACCGATGAAGAGAGCGAGAGTACATACAATGTGAGAAGCAAATTTTCTGTTATAACCAACTATGTTGCTTCATCAGGCACTATAAAAATAGTCGGTGCAAACCTTACAGGTTCTAACATAAAGGACAGAACAGACCTTGCCCTTGCGACTTTCAAGGTAAAGGACGGCGTAACAGGCAAGATAAACTATTGGGTAGAGGTTGAAACGATGGTGGCGGAAGCTGACGGTGGATACAAGTCAGTTTCATACTCAGCACCTACAGCGGGTTCACCGCTCACTGTCAGTGCAGGGGAGGAGATCACAACAACTCCTGCAGCGACCACTACGACTGCTTCATCTAAGGCTGAAGCTACTACAACTACATCAAAGTCGACCACAACTACAACGACGACTACAGCAAAGACTACGACCAAGTCCGAAGCGACTACCACAACTACGGCTAAGTCTGAGAAAGTTACAACAACTACAACAAAGCCTGTTGAAACCACCACAACGACTACAACAGCAAAAAGCGAAACTCAGACCACTACAACCACAACATCTGCAAAGCCTGAGTCCGAACCGCTTTTCACACACAAGCAGGGTGACGCTGACTTCAACAGCGAAACTTCCCTTCAGTTCGGCTTCAAGCTTTCTGACTACATAACAGACTATTCTCAGCATTACAATGTAAAGGTCAACGTAAAGTCATCAGGCAACGCAAGCGGTGCAGTCGGTGCGTTGGTAGACGGAAGCTGGTCTGCACAGAGTACGAAGCTCACAGGCGGCGAGGAAGCACAGTGGATATACTCAGATCTTGACCCTTCAAGAACAAGCGATGAGGTTTTCGTACAGCTTTATTACTTAAAGGCAAATGCAGATTTTCAGATAGCTTCCGTAGAAGTAACACCTGTCAAGGAAGCAGTTGACACATCAGCTGTTACAAAGGTCACAGCGGCAGAACCAAAGCCTGCTGACGAAACAACGACCACAACTACTACAACAGCAAGCACAGAGCCAAAGGCTGACGAAAACACACAGCCTGAAAGCACCACCACAACAGCAGCCAGACAGCCTTCAAATGTCGGTGCGGCTGTTACTACAGTAAGCGAGGACGACAGTTCGCAGGAGCTTACAGAATCACAGGCAACAGAAAAGATACAGCAGATAGTTGACGAGGCCTCATCGCAGGCTGACAGCTCAAAAGTAAATCCGTCAACAGGCGTTGAAGTGACAAAGAACATTCTTACTGTCATTGCCGCAGGATATGTTATTTTTGCGATATTTGCATTTATCTTCAACAGATTTGCCGCAAAGGACGAAGAATAATAACCGAATATATTTCTTTCGGCTATAAAAACGGACGTTTCCATCGGAAACGTCCGTTTTTCGTCAGGAACACCAAGGGGATAGTATGATCCTGCATTTTATTGATCTTCTATAACAGGCGGAATGAAATTCTCTAAGGCGCTGAGAAGCTTCGGGTGTCGTATAACAAAATGTATAGCAGGCGCATTTCCCTTTGATATCATCGCCCACTGACCTTCATGGATCAGTATTTGCAAATTGCAGAAGGTCTGCCGCTTAGCATATTTAAGGCTATAGTTTTCATGTGTCTGTGCATAGCGTTCTGTGCTTTTTAAATGTGCAGAATAATCATCATAGCTGTAAAGAACATCACTGGCACAGAATACACCCGACAGGTCAAGGGCATGGTGACGTGTTTCAAATTCCTCTCGGGAAAGACAGCATATCTCATCCTCTATGGTCATGGTTTCCAGTATGCTCTCAACTCGCTTTTTACGCTCGCTGACATAAGCTTTTATATCTCTGCCCCGGCGGTCGTCAATGCCGTTTCTGTCAAGTATACTATTGAGCAGGTCATTATCCATAGTATAAACAGGCAGAGCAGATAAAATACTCCTGCGCCCGCCACGTCTGTGAGAGTCGGCAGTGAGAAAATCGCTGAAATCTTTTTCCCTGTCACTTCGGTATATCTCCATAAGCGGGCAGGCGTTTGAAAGCAGATCATTGGCACGTTTACGATAATATCCAAGCTCCTTTTTGGACTTGGTCAGATAATATCTGCCCTCGCTGTGAAAGCCTGCCACGGCTTCCCCTGAAAGAGCCGCCGCACCTGATACCTTCAGCAAATGCAAAAAAGCATTATTCTGTACGTTTTTCAAATAGTAAGGCGCTATCTGCCCCGTCATATACATCGGTATCCAGCTTTCAAGACCAAGCATCATATCATCTAAGGAGCGGTCAAGATCATGTATCTGACAAAGGTGCAGACCCTTTTTAAGCATCAGAGCCATACCGAACATCCACTTCTTCGGAAATTCGGGATCATCAGCCATTTCCTTCATAGGCATATCACTGTACATTATCACAGGCTCATTAGAACGTGACAAGACTGTGGCTTTCAGAAAATCAAGCTCACTTTCCATCATTTCCTTGATGCCAAAATAACTTTTTGACACAGGAAGCTGAAAAGGCAATGCAGGTACTTTCATTTCATCAAAACGTATCGCCTTTATGTATTCGTTCAGGTCAAACTCATCAAGCTTATCAAGAAACTTTTCAATTCCACCGCTTTTTATCTCTCTGCTCTGTCTGGCATGATCGCTGAACAGCCATTTGCATATCACTTCATAACGCTGTGACACATCCTCTATATCACTTTCATTACAGCCCACAAGCTGTGCGACCGCTGATATCTCTGTGGGAGTTCTAAGCTCCCTTGCAGTAAAGCCTGCTATTGCGGCGACAAAGCGTTCAGGGTCGGCAGGCTTTCTAGTGCCGTTCCGTATACGGAAAACGGTGGAAACATCATAATTTATCTCCTTGCACATACGCTTGATGTTTATATCAAGGGCTGAGATAAGGGTATTGAAATTTTGCCGCATAGACTCTCTGTCGGCAGGTATGATATCTTCACAGTCAAGAAGGGTTCTTTTTATGTTCTCCCTTGTCATATCGCCATAGCCTTTTTCCCTTGCCACAGCCTCAAGAGCGTTGCAAAGCCCGTCAAACGCCACAGTGTCTATCTCAGGTATTCTCTCTCCGCTTCTGTATCTGCTAAATGTTGAGGGAGATATCCCTGACAACTCACAAAGCTCCTTTGCCGTGCAGGAAAGCTGTTCTATATACTTACCAAGCTGTTCGCAAAACTTCATTTTAACGATCCCTCCCGCTGTCATATGGTATTACGTTAATTATATATCATATTTATCAAAAAAGGAAGTCCCCCACGATATATAATTTCAAAATTGGCATATGACTATTATGAAATAAATCACAAATTTATTCATAGATTTGTTATAATGTGATAAAGGATATCACATTAGGGAAAATACAAAGTAATGGAGGTGTGCTTATAGGATAATAACGAACATGAGAAAAAATATAATATCAAAAGGAGATGTATATTATGAAAAAACGATCACTGCAAGGGAGAATAACCGCTTTTATCCTTACCCTATGTTTGGCAGCACCACAAATGTCTATGTTGACATTTGCTGAAAATTCTACAGTCAGTAATGAAACGGAACTGAAGTCGGCATTGGAAAATACGGAATTTGCAGAGATCAAGTTGGGCGGAAACATTGAGACCACCTGGGAACTAGATGTGGAGCGCACTGTTACTCTTGATCTCAACGGATATACCCTGAGCTGCAGCTCGACAGATGAGGATATAATTCGGGTGCGCAGCAGCGGAAACCTAACAGTAAAGGACAGCGGCACCAATGGCAAGATCGATGGGCAGAACAAGAACTGCGGATTTGAAGTCAAGGGCGGAACGCTTACTCTAGAGAGCGGCAGTATCGTGAATTGCACGGATGCCGACGGAGACGGCGGCGCAGTGGATGTATCCAACACTGGTGTAACGGAAACTCCGGTCAAGTACGGCAAGTTCGTTATGAACGGCGGTACTATTAAGGATTGCAAAGCAGGTGATGACGGCGCTGCTGTGGATATAGGCATGGGCTGCACATTTACAATGAACGATGGTACGATCAGCAACTGCAGAGCGGATGACGACGGCGGTGCTGTATTTGTCAAGCAGGGCGGCTTCTTCGTGATGAACAGCGGAACGATTGAAAACTGTTCTGCATGCAATAATGGCGGTGCAGTGAACATATACGAAAATGGCAGCTTCACCATGACCGGCGGCACAATTAAGGACTGCAAGGTAGACTTGGGAGGTCTCGGCAATGCAGTATATGGCAAAAACAATACGGCGATTGTTGTCATTTCTGGAGGTACGATCGAGAACTGTGGTGTATTTCCATGGTCTTTTGATGAGTTCACAGTGACATTTGATTCAGACGGCGGAAGTGCAGTGTCAGAGCAAAAGGTATTGAATACTTCTGCGATCGAGCCAAATGAACCGAAGAGGAACGGCTATGATTTTGCTGGGTGGTATCTAAATGATGCAAAGTATACCTTTGATACCAAGATCACTGGGAATATTACTCTAAAAGCACATTGGACGCCTGCGGCAACTTTAAGCAGTATTAACATGATCGATATCGAAAACGTGAAGCTCGATTATCAGCCGGGCAATGCCCCACAGGCATCGGCCAAGCGAACAGGCACTAATCAGGATAAATATGATATTCTCTTTGAGTGTTGGGAAAAGCAGGAAAAGGACGCCGACGACACAATGCACACGGTTGGCTACTGGTATTCTGATGAAAGCGTTTATTCGGACGACGATGTTCGATTCAATACCTTTGAAAAGGGCGGAAGGTATATATATTCCGTGAAACTTCAGGCAAAGGACGGCTATACCTTCGATCGCAATTTGAAAAATGAAAATGTTACACTGAATGGAGCAAGCCTGCCGTCTAGCGCGTGGGTCATGGTGATGGATGACGGCAAGACCTGTCTTATTAGATATGGAACAGAGCTGCGCCCCGGTCAGGCTGTTGAAGAAATCCGACTTAATGCCATTATCAACTTTAATGCCGGAGATAAACCGCTTTTCAGCACCGGTGTCATTGACCCTATCGTTGACACCGATCATCAGCGGTGGGACGCCAATGACGGCAGCGGTTATGGCATTACCTCCAGCGACTACTGGAACGAACGCTATAACGGTAAGCTCATTACGGAATTTGAAGCCGACAAAAGCTATACCTATGGCGTATATTTCAAGATTTCCGATTTGGGCATGGAAGAGGGCTACCGCTTCGATCAGAACACGAAGCTCTATATCAACGGCGAAGAAATCACCCTGACACCCGATCAGATCGATGTGGATGATAGCGGTGAAACCATTTGGTTCAGCAATGTATTGACCATGACGCCGTCCACCGTGAAAGTTATTGACGTGGTGGAGATCAACGACGCCACCATCAACTTCAAGGACGGCGACAAGCCAGTGTTTACAGGCAATGTGCCAGACGGCGCAAACTATGCGCTCCGAGCTGCGTGGTGGGAGCTTGACAGCAAGACCGGTCTGATCTCTACAGAGCCAGAGTGGGGAAGCGAAATTTATGAAAACAAGATCAGCGCTTTTGAAGCCGGAAAGACTTACTATTATGGTGTATATGTGACGGCTGTTGGTTTTGTTGAGAGTGAAAATACCTCTTACATATTCGGACCAGACACTAAGCTTAAGATAAACGGCGAATTTGTGAATTACAAACGCTATGAAAATGATACGAGCGACGGCTCTGACGGCACCTTGTGGGTCATCACTGACCTTACTATGACGCCAAAGGCAAATGATACAAGCTCTGACAGCAGCGATACAAACTCAGACAGCAAAGACACAAGTTCAAACAACAGCACAAATACAAACAGCAACTCAAACACTGACAGCAAGAACCCTGTAAAGAACAATGCAGGAAGCACAAACCCTAACACAGGCAATGACCTTGGCGGTATCCTCTTTACTATCCTTATCACAGGAAGCGGACTTGTAGTTGCAGGCAGAAGATCACGCAAAAACAAATAACAGCATGAGCTGACAAAAAACGGGCGTT
Organism: Ruminococcus sp. CAG:57; assembly: GCF_000435935.1. Taxonomy (NCBI): domain Bacteria; kingdom Bacillati; phylum Bacillota; class Clostridia; order Eubacteriales; family Oscillospiraceae; genus Ruminococcus; species Ruminococcus sp. CAG:57. The sequence goes on from NZ_FR890787.1 coordinate 35,154, forward strand.
TCAAAGCGAAACGTCCGTCTTTTTATATCCATATCAAATTTACTTGTTCTGTGCCTTAAAGATAACGCCCGTCACCTTTGGACCTGCGTTTATTGCAATTGCCGCACCTATTTGGAAACACTCCACAGGTGGATAGCCCACCTTCTTCGTCATAGCCTGTGCCATTTCGTCCCTGACACTCTCGTCATTGCCGTAAACGATGCAGTAAGGTGTCTGCGGTATCATTTCCTTTACAGTCAGGTCAAGTATCTTTGGCACAATAGCCTTGTCGCCTCTTACCTTTGTTTCTGTAACGATAGCATGGTCATGTATCCTCATGATAGGTCTAAGACCCATTACCTCGCCCACAAAAGCAGCCGCAGACGGAATCCTTCCTGACTTCTTTGCATATTTGAGTGTATATGGTGCAAAGAAAATAACGCAGTTCTTTATCCAGTCCTCCATAAATGCCACGATATCAGCCGCAGGAACGTCCTTTGTGGCTTTCATTGCGCCCTGAACTACTGCATAACCATACGCTCCTGAGTAGCTCTCGCCGTCTATATTGTATATAGTGAACTTGCCCTTTGCCTCAGGGTGAGCGGAATAAAACTCCTCTGCCGCCATAACAGCGTTGTTGTATGTTGCCGAGCCTTTTGAGTTTATGGTAGTGTTTATAACATCAGTATAGCCCTCGCTGTAGAGCTTCTCAAAAGTTTCCTGATATTCAAAGGCTGTTATCTGCGATGTAACAGGTATGCCGTCAAAATCGTCGAGCATTTTGTAGAATTTCTCGTTGTCGAAATCTATCCTTGATGTGTAGCTGTCATCACCCATTGCCACCTTGAAATTCATTATCTGGATATCCAGCTTCTTTTCAAGCTCCTCAGTGATATCGCTCGCTGAGTCGGTAAGAAATTTTATTTTTGCCATAAATTCACCCTCCGTTTTTTTATTTATTTTATTCGTCCCATGTATATTGCGTCAGCTTGCCCTCTCTGCCAAGGTCGGGATAATTCCACTGTCTTAACACCTCATAGCAGGCTATCGCCACTGAGTTTGAAAGATTAAGGCTTCTGAGCGTTTTCCTCATTGGTATCCTCACACAGCTTTGGGGATTTTCATAAAGCAGTTTTTCAGGCAGACCCTTGTCCTCCCTGCCGAAAATTATATACACTTCCCTATCCTGCGGATAATCCACATCTGAGTGTACCATTCTGCCCTTTGTGGTAAAAAAGTAAAACTCACCACTGTTTTTGGAGAAAAAGTCGTCAAGGTCGTCATACTCATGTATCTCCAGCTTATCCCAGTAATCAAGTCCTGCACGCTTTAGCTTTTTGTCGCTTATCTCAAAGCCGTAAGGCCTCACAAGATGCAGTGCCGCACCTGTCACTGCACAAGTCCTTGAAATATTACCTGTGTTCTGCGGTATCTGTGGCTCTACAAGCACGATATTAAGTCTGTTCATCTTCGGTAACACTTCCAAATATCACAAATTCGTATAGTCCCTAAGCTCCTGATAGCTTGTGAGCCAAGGAAGCTGACCCTCCAGCATAAGACCGTCTGTCCATGGGGTCTGGTAGCTGTATGTAGTCTTGACAGTAAGCTCTGTGAACGCTGTGGCTCTGTTCATTGCGATAGGCAGGCTGTCACCCTTGAGAAGTCCTCCAATAAGAACACTTGTGAACATATCTCCCGTTCCTGAATAGTGTGCAGGAACATAATCATTCTTTATTTTCCAGAAGCTGTTATTTTCTTTATCATAGCCTACAGTTGACATTCCGCCGTCTGCAAGATTTACGCTTGTGATAACAACGATCTTTGCGCCCTGCTTTGAAAGCCTTACAAGCCATGATTTTATCTCAGAGCTGCGCATTGAAGCCGTAGGATATTCCTCACCAAGAAGTATAGCCGCCTCTGTGAGGTTAGGCGTGATTATATCCGCCACCTTTACAAGCTCGACCATACGGCTGCAAAGCTCCTTTGTGTAGGTATTATATGCCTTTCCACCGTCACCCATAACAGGGTCTACGACCTTCAGGGCGTCAGGAAAAGCCTCGAAAAACTCAAGGCAGTGGTCTATCTGCTCGCTTGAAGCCAGGAACCCGCTGTACACACAGTCAAATTTCATATCCATTTTTTTATAGTGTTCCAATGCAGGCTTCATAAAGTCCGTAAGATCTCTCATGACAAACTCGCTGTAGCCCGTGTGAGCCGAAAGCACAGCCGTAGGCACAGGACACACCTGAATACCCATTGCCGAAAGCACCGGTATCACCACCGTCAGCGAACACCTGCCAAGGCCCGATATATCCTGAATGGAAACAACCTTTTTACAACCCTGCATAATAAAACCCTCTTAAAAAATACTCATAAATATTATTATAACATATCCATCAGGATTTTTCAATAGCCCATGGCTTGCCGGCAATATTTTTTTCACTATATTTTTTCATATTGTTCATATCAATATAATATGATTTACGCGCGCTATGAAAAGCAACAAATAAGCGCCATTTTTCGCACTTTTTAGACTAGCACCTACAAAATTCATCATGATAATTTGTACAAATTTAGTCTTGCAAAAACGTTTAAAATAGTATATAATATATCTATTAAAGTAAAGTGATTTTGTTTATAATATCAAACCAAATATCAAAGAAAGAAACAAATGTATGAAAATAAAAAAAGAAATAAACCTCTTTGCAGGAATGTTCACCGCAGAGGAAATATATCGCTATGGTGATATCATACTGCTGTTAGGTCATATAATATATCTTGTGCTGTTTTATCGGTTCGGAGTATACCAAATGGTATATTATAACTATTTCAGCGTAGCATTCTATGCAGTGATGTATTTCCTGCTTCATTTTAAGAAGATAGGCAAAATATCATTTACTTACCTTGTGCTTGGCGAGATAATAGTACACGCCTGCATGGGTGCTTATTACATAGGCTGGTCAGCAGGATTTACGCAGATAATGCTGTGTATAATACCAATTCCATTTTTCATTACACAAAACAGGAAAGCGATACCATATATACTTTCGTCCTTTGATGTTGTTGTGTTCATAGTCATGCGTATCATAGTCACAAACAGAGTCGCACCTTACAGCTTTGATACCAACAGAGAGAATATCTTATACATTTACAATACTCTATGCAGCTTTATTATAATTATCTATGTATCTTCCATATACATTTTCACAAATGAGCATAACAAGCGTGAAGCAAAAGCACAGAACGAAAAGCTTCAAAAGCTCGCTACTATCGACCCACTCACTCAGCTTTTCAACCGCCGTGCCATGATGGATTTTATCAAAAAGATAGAAAGCAACAGCCGCAGGACAAACAGCGTATATTCTATGTGTTTGGGCGATATTGATGATTTCAAGCACGTTAATGATACATATGGTCACGAAGTCGGTGACAAGGTACTTAGAGTGGTATCAGATGTTATAGCTGGAAACGTGCCTAGCGAGGGCTATGTGTGCCGTTGGGGCGGTGAGGAAATACTATTCGTTGTTCCAAATACAGACACAGAAAGCTGTGAGAAGATAGCAAAGAGCATTTGCCAGAAAATACATGAGTGTACATTTAAGGAAAATTCTCGAAGTTTCAATATATCCATGACTTTTGGAGTTTACTCAGTGACTCCGAACGAAAACTATGACGAGGGTATCTCAAAAGTGGATAAGCTGCTATACAAGGGCAAAAATCAGGGCAAAAACTGTGTTGTATCTAAATAAGATAAGGCAGCCGTGTAGGAAAAACTCCACGGCTGCCATTTTCATGCCTATTTTGCAGAGAGATATCCTCTCATGTCTACAGAAAGGCGTTCCTCAAGACATATAAGCTCCTTGGCAATGTTCTTGGACTTCTCGTCTGCCGCCTTATAATTGTTGAGATATCCAGACAGGGACTTCACGCCCATATTACAGCCGTCCGTTATAAAATCTGCCACAGCGTCGTCACTGCTCTCTGCCGCAAGCTTGAAGTTGGTTTTAAGCCATGCCATGCCCTTTGCCATAGCAGGCGGCTCTTTTCCGCTGTCATGATATGAATTTAAAAGTCCCTGAAGCTTCTCTTGTATCTCCACATGCCCTGCAAGATTTTTCTCTAACGTTCGCTTTAGCTCTCCGTTTGAAGTGTATTTCAGCGAATCCTCAATAGACTGCACACCCATTTTTATTCCTGCATCGCACTCCCTGAGAAGCTTTATTGTATCCTTTTCTATCATCTAAGTTCGCTCCTTTCATAATTGCAAATAGTTTTCCACAAAAATTTCTCTTTATGCCTGCATAAATTCAGCAAAACTATTGAAAAATCTTTAAATTTGTGATATAATTTCTTCATGGCTTATGCCTGAAGTATATAAGGGGGTATTTTAAATGGGAGAACACAAACATTACAAAGAGTCGGGCAAATTCAGCCCAGTTGGAGCAGTGCTCATGGTGCTTGCAACGGCAGTATGCGGCGGATTGCTTTTCTGGCTCTATCTGCTTTTTGAGGGCTGGTGCACTATCATCTATCTCAACGTTATCGCTGCGATAGCGGTGTCATGCGCACTTGGCTTTGTGGGAGGAAAGATAGTCAGAGCATTCAAAATGCGAAACACAGTTGTGGCAGTTGCCTGTGCAGTGGTGGGCTTTTTATTTGCCTCATATTTTAAATGGGCGCTGTATGATTACAACGATCTGAAAAAATATGGCTATGAGCTTATGGGTGAATACACAGCCTATGATTATTATGACGAGCTGAATATGCTTTTTGATGAAAACACAGACGGCTTCGGTGATTATTATGACTTTTATCACCAGACCAAGGCATATGATCTTTTCAGCAACGATTCAACAGGCGATTTCACAGACGAGGACATTGCCACGATGCAGAAAAAGTCTGTATGGCAGTTTTTCGAGCTTGACAAGCTTCTTGGCAAGGATAAAAAATCCGCACAGAAAAGCCTTGAAAAGTCATACACCATGAACGCATATGACTACACCTACGATTTCAGGAAGTATGACAAGACAGGTCTTTTTGACATAATCGCACACCCGTCTGACCTTTGGAATGATATAAAGTCTATCAACAAGGAGGGTCGCTGGTCTTACAAGTCATCACATTCATCAAGAGATAACGGCTCGCTTGTGAACGGCACGATCCTGTGGATAGTATGGGGCAGTGAATTTATCCTTCTGCTGGCTTTCCTTGTGGGCGGTGTGAGAATCAAGTCAAAAGAGCCTTTTATAGAGTCTGAGGACGATTGGGCAGAATACAAAAACCTCAAGGATGCATACAAATTCATGGTGCCTGAGGACATAAAGTCATTTAAGGTTTCAATGGAGCAAAGCCCTTACACGCTTTTTGATTATCAGACGGCTGTTACTCAATTCCTGCCTACATATATGGTGATAGATTGCTATGTGAGCAAGTCAGGCAATGAGAATTATCTCACAGTTTATCAGCAGACAATCAACCCTAAGAACAAAAATCCTGACACAAAGGTGCTTGTGAAAAATCTCTTTGTTGACGGTGATTTCATGAACAGGCTCTATTCCCTTGCAAATTTTGCTCCGCAAATGCAGGACGTTCAGCAGACACCACAGTAAGGAAAGAATAAAGACATACAAAAAAACACGGCTGAGA